>JALYGH010000211.1 GCA_030777205.1 Chloroflexota bacterium | reverse complement strand
GGGCCCGCCACGCCACTCGGCGAGCCGGGCGATGGGACGCGCGATGCCTCGTCGGGAGACCGGCCGCCCGCGGGTGGGGCGATGACGCGGTGAAGGTCACGATCGAGGGGCGCCCAGCGATTCGGGTCCGAGCCGGTGAAGATGACGACGCTGGGCACGCGGAGGGCGGCGGCGACGTGGGACACGCCGGTGTCGTTGCACACGAGCAGCCGCGCCCCCGTCAAGAGGGCCGCGAGCGCGCCGAGGCTGGTGCGCCCGGCCAGGTCGACCGGGCGGGCGTCCATCGCGTCGGCGACGGCGCGGGTCAGGGCGGCCTCCTCGGCCGATCCGGTCAGGACCACTACCAGCCCCCGCGCGGCGAGGGCATCGGCGACGGCGGCGAACCGCTCCGGTGGCCAGCGTCGGCCAGGTGCGCGCGCGCCGGGGTGGATGCAGGCGTACTCGCCGGGCCGCAGCCCGCGGGCCGCATCGACGACGCGCAGCGCGGCCAGGTCCTCGTCGTGGAGCGGGAACTCCAGCCCTTCGCCCCGGAGCGGCACGCCGAGGAACTCCAGCAGGCGCAGGTGGCGGCGGACTTCGTGCGCATGCTCGGGGTACGCCAGGAAGCGGGCGGGGTCCGGACAGTAGTCGCCCGGGACGAAGAAGCCGGCGTTGACCCGCGCGCCGAGCAGGACCGTCAGCGGGTTGGTGATCCCGCCGCTGCCGTGCATCTGGACGGCGAGGTCAAATTCCTCGCCCTGGGCGGTGGCGAGGAAGCCCGGGATCTCCGCGATGCGCGGCGGCCGCTCGGGCAGGCCCGGATAGCCGGGCAGCTCCAGGAGCCGATCCAGGTAGCGGTCGAAGCGCTCGACGAAGCTCCGCGCCCACGGCAGGCCGATTAGGACGATCTCCGCCTCCGGCAGCGACCCGCGCAGGGCCCGGAGCGCCGGAACGGCGCAGAGCAAGTCGCCGAGCTGGAGCGCCCGAAGCACGGCGACGCGGCGTGGCGGCGGCTGGCCAAGTCTGTCCACCTGAATACCTTCCCGCGGTCCTACTGCCGGACCGGCCGTGCCGCCAGCAGCTCGAGCCCGGCCCCGACGACCTCGTCCGTCGCGACGTCGGCGACGCAGGATGCCCGGTGTCCGCAGGGGCTGGCGATCGTGTTGGCGCCGTGGGCGAGCGCACGGCCGGATGGAGCACCACCAGCGAGCGCCCGTCGCCGGGGACCACGGCGCGGGCTCACAGGAAGCGAACCCGGAACGCCCAGGCACCGCGCAAGCGCCAGTAGACGGCGACCGGCGGGATCACGAGCGAGGTGATCGCCATCTCGGCCACGTCGGCGGGCCGCAGCCGACTGCCCCGCAGGCGTTCGGCGCAGAAGATCGTCACGAGGACCGCCCAGCTTCCGGTCGCGGCCGCGGCAACCCAGCGCTGCCCGAGCAGACCGGCCAGCAGGCTGACGAGCTGCCCGACGGTGATGGCGTAGTAGCGCCATGGCGGGCGAGACCGGATGTACTGTCGGAAGCTGGCCGGGTGCTTCCGGTAGAGCAGGGCGTCGAAGTACTGGTTCCGCTGCTGTCGGAGGCTCACCAGCGGCTGCTCGGGCCGCGGCGGGTGGACGACGACGGCGTCGGCGTTGCGGACCAAGCGGGCGCCGGCGTCGAGGAGCGTGAACTGCAGGTCGCTGTCCTCGCGGTATGCGCTGGTGAAGCGCGGATCGAACCCGCGGACCGCCTGGAGGAGGTCGCGGCGACAGAAGGCGTTGCAGGTCGCGAACGGGGCGGTCTCGAGCCGTTTCGCGTTCCGCTGGGCGTCGGTCGGCCGCGCCGGGAGGGGCACTACGGTCCGGCCGCTGACGGCGTCCGCGCCGCGGGCGAACGAGCGGACCGACGCGGCGATCCAGTGTGGATCCGCCAGCGTGTCGTCGTCGGTGAAGGCGATGATCTCGCCGCGCGCGAGCTGCCAGCCGGCGTTTCGCGCCGCGGCCGGCCCGGACCGAGCGATTCGCGTGAAGAGTACATCGACCCCGACGCCGCTGGCCCGGAACTCGGCGACGACCTCCTCGGCGCCGGCCGGCTCGCCGTCCTCGACGACGACGATCTCCAAACGGTCGGGCGGGTACTCCTGCCGGGCGAGCGCGGCGAGACAGCGACGGAGGAGCCCGGGGCGGCGGTGCGTCGGAATGACCACGCTCACTAGCGGGAGATCCTGCCGGCCCGCGTCCGCGACGGCCGTCGCGGAGTGGGCTTGCGCCGGGCGCGGCCGAGCCGCCCCATTTCGTCTGACCGCCGCTGCATCCCCCGAGATCGCCCTGGCCTGCTGTTCCACCCGGTGCCCCTGTCGGAGGCTCGACGCGTCGCCTGGCTCAGTTCATTATCGCCGCGCCGTGGCTCATCCTGGCCGATTCCTCAATTAGGGGCATCAGGCATTTGCCCAAGGCTCGTCCGGGCCTCCTTGCTGCCATTAGGCGTTTGCCCAATTACACGTGAGCCCGCACGATCGCCTGTAGACGATGGCCGGACCGATCGGCAACGCGATGGAGGCAGGGAGGGCCGCGATGGTACGATGCCCGCGCGAGGCGGGTCAGGCTCGGGCGCACATGGACCGCGGTGGAGGGGAGGATGGACAGGCGGGCGCTCGTCCAACGGCTGGCGCGGGCGATCACCGCCGCTCACGTGGCGCTCTACCGAGCAAGAGGCGGGCGGTTACTGAATCGGTTCCGGAACGGCCCGGTCCTGTTGCTCACCACGCAGGGCCGCAAGACGGGCCGCTCCCGCACGACCCCGCTGCTGTACATCCGAGACGGGGACGACTACGTCGTCGTGGCGTCGAACGGCGGGATGGACTGGGAGCCGGCGTGGTGGCTGAACCTCCGGGCCAATCCCGTCGCCCAGGTGGAGGCCGGCTCGCGGCCGGACCAGGTTCGGGCCGAGCGAGTCGACCCGGCCGAGCAAGCCCGCCTCTGGCCGCGGCTGACCCGGATGTACCCCGGTTACGACGACTATCAGCGGCGCGTCAGCCGCGAGATCGCCGTGGTCCGGCTCCGGCCCGTGCCGCGATGACCGGCCGCGCCTTTGGGCTCGAACGGAGAGGAGCAGATGAACCTGCCGACGGTGGCCGTCCCGACGGAGTTCCCGGCGATCAGCGGTCTCCATGACCGGCTCCGAGCGGCCGGCTACACGATGGTCGAGACGCCGCGGGGACTCCGGCGGGCCTGGACGCCGGACGAGGTCAGCACCCTGCTCGCCCCCGCGGACGTCATCGTGGCCGAGCCGAGCCAGCCGTTCCCGGCCGAGGTCCTGCGGGCCGCGCCGCGGCTGCGGCTGATCACGAGCGCCGTCATCGGGACCGACAACATCGACGTCGAGGCCGCGACCGAGCTTGGCGTCCTGGTCGCCAACTGCCCGACCGAGGAGACGATCGTCGG
>JALYGH010000210.1 GCA_030777205.1 Chloroflexota bacterium | reverse complement strand
CCTCGCGCTTCCGCGTGGCTGTTGTAGCCGCCCGACCGCTGACGGCCGCGCGGACCGTGTCCAACACCGCGTCGACCGAGCCGTCGGACCTGGCCGGGTCGACCGACACCAGCGTGAGCCGCTCGGTGTGGCGGCGCAGCCAGCCGTCGAGCAGGTGCATCTCGTCGACCTTCTCGCGGGTAAATGTGGCCGGCGCGGGGCCGGCGAAGGCATCGGCCAGCGCTCGGGCGACGGTCGTCGGCCGGGTGGCCGTCGTGACGGTCACCTGGCCGACGAGCAGGCCGGCCTGGATGAAGAACACCTCGCCGGCGCGCGGCCGGACCGACTGGGCGACGATCGCCAGGTTCCGATCCGCGACACTCTCAAGCCGGCGCTGGTCGCCGAGGATGTGCTCCAGCTCGCGGATGCGGTCGCGCAGCTCGGCCGCCTCCTCGAAGCGCCAGTCGTCGGCCAGCGCGTCGCGGCGGGCGATCAGCTCCGCCAGGAGCGCGCCGTCTCGCCCGTGGAGGACGTCCGCCGCCTGCTGGACGGCCGCCCGGTACTGGACCTGGTCCACCGCGCCGACGCACGGCCCGAGGCACTTGCCGAAGTCGAGCAGCGCGCAGGCCGACATGCCGGGCGTGATCGGGTCGCCGCACGAGCGCAGGCCGAAGCACTCGGTCAGGAACTCGACGACGCCTGCCGCCGTCGCCCGCCGGCGGAACGGCCCGAAGTAGGTGCCGCCTTCGGTGGGCGGGGTGCGGGTCGTCTCCAGGCGCGGGAACGGGTCGGCCGTGTCGATCCGGATGAATGGGTAGTCCTTGTCGTTGCGGAGGAGCTGGTTCGCGTCCGGCAGGTAGCGTTTGATCAGCCGCGATTCGAGGAACAGCGCCTCCAGCTCCGAGCCGGTCGCGAACGCCTCGACATCGACGATCTGGCGCAGCCGGCGCTTCAACCGCGGCTGATCGGGGCTGCCGCCGCGCAGGTGGTCGCGCACGCGCTGGCGGACGTGGATCGATTTCCCGATGTACAGGACGTGGCCGTCGGCGTCCTTCAGCAGGTAGACGCCCGGCCCTTTCGGCAGGGAGCCAATCACCGCCTCGTCGACCTGCCGCCGCGTGCGCCCGACGGGTCGGTGCTGGAGGTCGGCGAGCGCCTCGTGGTCGGCCACGCCCTGCTCGTCGGCCAGCTCGAGCAGTCGCCGCAGCACGAGGGCGGTCACCACGGCGTCAGGACCGGCCCGGTGCCGCCGGCCGATGACTCTGATCCCGAAGTGCGCCGCGAGCGCGTCGAGCTTGTAGCTCGGCAAGCGCGGCACCAGCCGGCGGGCGAGCCGCAGCGTGCAGAGCGTCGGGAGCGCGAACCGCCGGCCGGCCCGCGTGAAGGCGTGGCGCAGGAACGCCTCGTCGAAGCTGGCGTTGTGGGCGACGAGCGGTCCGGCGCCAAGCGCCTCGCTGACATGATGCGCGACGGCCGCGAAGTGGGGGCGCCCGCGTACCATCCGGTCGCTGATGCCGGTCAGGCGGGTGATGAAGGGCGGGATCGGGGTAGCCGGATCGACGAGCGTCTCGAACCGCTCGACGACCTCACCGCCGACGAGCTGGACGACCGCGACCTCGACGATCCGGTCGTAGATCGCGCTGGCCCCGGTGGTCTCGAGGTCGACGATCGAGTAGGTGCGGCTGAGGAGGGACTCGGCAACCATGCAGGCGGCCGCCCGATGGCCGGCGCTCGCGATCCCGGCTCTGGGCGGGCCGCCATGATACGCGCCGCAGACTGCTCGACGTAACGACCACATCGGCGCGTTTCAGGCGCACGTGATCCAACGTGCGACTTCGATGGCTCGTTTTCCGAGCTTCGCGCGGGTGGCACGCCGCCATCCAGGCGCGCCACCCGACCACCTTGCCGCTATCGACGCTCGAGGCGCTGCAGCCCCTGACCCTCGCGCCAGACCTCGATGACGAGGACGAGGTGGTCCGGCGGGTCGCCGACCCGTGTCAGGACGACCTCGGTGATGTCGGCGCGGAACAGGTGCGACGGCCCCGGCGGCGCTTCGCCGGCGTCGCCCGCCTGGACAGCGGCGATGTGCGCCGGATCGGTGATCTCCTCGGCCCGCCCGGCGATCTTGGCGTCGCCCTTCCAGGTCGCGGGGTCGGCGTCGCCCGTGCCGCTATGGAGCGCGAAACGAGGATCGCGCCGCAGATCGAGCGCCTTGACCGAGTGCCACATCGCTCCGAGCCGCAGGTCGCCCTCGACGAACTCGGCCTCGATCCCGCTGATTCGCGGAGAACCGTCCTTGCGCAGCGTCGCCAGCGTCTTATGACGGTAAGCGTCGAACAGCGCCCGCACCGCTTCGGCAAACTCGGGCGCCGAGGTCTCTACGTCACGCCAGGATGCCATCCAACCAGTCTCCGTGCTTGTGCGACTGTGGCCGTGCCACGGG
>JALYGH010000209.1 GCA_030777205.1 Chloroflexota bacterium | reverse complement strand
GTCCGGGATGGCGAGCGCGTCGGCGTCGATCGCCGGGGCCGACGTCGACGCGCTGGCGGCGCCCGAGCGGCTCGCCGCGCTCGAGCGCCGGACCCGTCATGCCCTGCGCGGCGCGCTCGACGCGCTCGACGCGCCGACGGTCCCAACCGGAAGCTACCGCGTCGCCATCGACCACGCGCTGGCGAAGGGGCTCGCGCACGAGGCGATCGGGCACCTCTGCGAGAGCGACGTCGACACCTCGGTCTTCTTTCGCGATGGCCGACTGCGGCTCGGCGAGCGGGTAGGCGCCCCGAACGTCTCGGTCGTGGACGCCCCAATCCCTGGGGATTACGCGTACCAGGCGATCAGCGCGAACGGGCTCGACCGCCGTGACGCCGTGCTGGTCGAGCGGGGGGTGCTCGTCGGCGGGCTGGCCGACCTGTTCTCGGCCGGGTCGGCCGGCATCCCGGCCTCCGGCGCCTGCCGGGCGGGAAGCTTCCGCGAGCGGCCGGTGCCGCGCATGACGAACGTCCGCATCGTCGTCGACGACGCCGTGCCCCTCGACGCGCCGCCAGACGCGATCGAGCCGGAGCAGGCGGCGAGCGCGCTGCGCCGGGCCGGGCTCCTGGGCGAAGGGGGGCCGCCGATCCTGTACCTGGCCGGCTACCGAGGCGGGCAGGCCGACCCGCGCCGGGGCGACTTCGTGTTGGCGGCAGCCGTGGCGTACGACCTCGCAGATGGTAGCGCCCCGCACTCCGGCGCGACGCTGTCCGGGCCGGCGGCACGCATACTGGAGACGGTCCTGGCCGGCATCGGGCCGCTCCAGCTCGACGCGGTCGGCACCTGTGTCAAGGATGGTTGGCCCGTTTCGAGCAGCGGCGGGTCGCACGCGCTGCTCGTCCTCGAGGCGAGCCCGCACCTGACGGTGGGCGGGACGACGTGAGCCTCGGCGACGAGCTGGTGGGGTTCCTCGGCGAGTCGCCCATTGCTGACGGCGCCCACGTCCTCGGCTGGCACGTCGAGCTGGCGGAGGGCGACGTCGTGCGCCTGGGCATGCGCGACGGCCGGCTCGGTGGCCCGTATGACGCGCCGAGCGTCGCGACGCGCCTGGGCGGGTCGGTCGAGCTCCGCTGGTCGGACGGTCTGGTCACCCGCGGCCGTCTCGGCCGCGCGGCGCTCGTGGACCTTCCGAGTCAACTGGTCGCCTGGCGTGCCGAGGCGTACTCAATTCGACTCTTCGCGCCGCCGGCCCCGCCGGCCGCGTGCCCCGACGTGCTGACGGTCGACCTGCTCGTCGCGGCGCTGGTTGCCGGCCGGCCGGACGACCTGATCGACGGCGTTGTCGGCGTCGCGCGGAGTCTCCGCGAGCGGGGTATCGAGTCCGCTGACGTGTCCGTCACGGCCGGCGCGGCGCGACGACGGGTCGTCAGCTCGGCCGGCTTCGATGTCGGCTGGCAGGAGACGACGTACGGCCTCGAGATCTCGGCCGATGACCTGCACGGCGCCTCGTACGCGAGCCGGCGGCTGCCTCGCGACGACGAGCTCGGACGGCTCGTCGTCGACGCGGCCGAGACGGTCGCTGCGCTGCGGGTCGCCGACGTCATCCCGGATGCCACGCGCGGCGTGCTCTACGCGCCGTCGGTGGTCGAGGCGCTGCTCGGCCGCTTCCTTGCCCCCAACCTCGATGGGCGGGCCGTCGTCCGCGGCCGGTCTCCGTTCAGCCCGGATGACTTCGCGACCGGGCGCAGCGTGATGGGCGCCGACCTCGACCTGCTCGTCGACACGACGCTGCCGTTCGAGCTGGCGACGGCGCCGTGCAGCTCGGAGGGGGTCCCGGCCGGCCGCGTCGTCCTCATCCGCGCCGGTCGTCTCGTCACGCCGCTGCTCGACAGGGAGCGCGCGGCCCGGCTGGAGCGCCCTCCGACGCCGGCACCGCGAGGCCGCCCGTCGCTCATGCTGGAGACGTCCGATGCGGCGTCCGATGCGGCGATCAGCCCGGACGTGGCGGTTGAGCTGCTCGGCGACGGCGTGGTCGTGCGCTCCGCGATTGGTCTCCACACGCAGAACGCCCGGCGCGGGGAGTACACCGTCGTCGTGCCCGCCGCCCAGGTCGTGCGGGGAGGGCGGCTCGGGGGTCGGGCCTCGGTCCGGGTGCGCGGCAACGTCTTTACGCTGCTCGCTTCGGCCGGGACGCGGCTCGTCCGCTACCCGGGCAGCGTCACGCCCGGCTTGCTCGCCCTCGGCGCCGTGGACGTGATGCCCGCCTGATCCCGCCAATGATCGGCTCCCTTCGGTCATCACGGCGTTGAGGAAGCCCCGGG
>JALYGH010000208.1 GCA_030777205.1 Chloroflexota bacterium | reverse complement strand
TCCCGATGCTGCCGGTCGTGCGCGGCGAGGCCGAGACGCGCCGCCAGATCCTCGTCTACACCATCCTGATGGTCGCCATCACGCTCGCGGTCTGGGAGGTCGGCCTGCTCGGCGCGGTGTACCTCGCCTCGGCACTGGTCCTCGGCGGCCTGTTCATCTACTACGCCGTCCACCTCCTCCGCGATCCGAGCGCGCCCGCCGCGCGGCGCCTGTTCCGCTACTCGATGCTCTACCTGGCGCTGCTGTTCGCGGCGATGGTCGTCGACCGCCAGGTGCTGCTGTAGTGCGCCCGCGCCTGTTGGTCCTCGTCCGCGCCCTCGTCCTGGCCGTCGGCGTGGCCTGCCAGCCTCGGAGTGCGCTGCCGGTGCTGTGGCAGGGGCCGGACTTCGCGCTGACCGACCAGACCGGGCGACCGTTCGCCTCGTCCGAGCTGGCCGGCAAGGTCGTCGTGGCGAACTTCGTCTTCACATCCTGCACCGACGTCTGCCCGCTGCTGACCGGCACGATGGCGCGGGTCCGCGACGAGCTGCGGTCCGCCCGGCTGCTCGGCGACAAGGCGATGCTGGTCTCGTTCAGCGTCGACCCCGAGCACGACACCCCGGCCGCCCTCGCCGACTACGGCGCGCACTTCGGCGCCGACCCGGCCGAGTGGAAGTTCCTCACCGGCGAGCGCCGGCAGATCGACGACCTGCTGACGCTCGGCTACAAGGTCGGAGCCCCGCCGCGCGTCCCGAAGCCCGGCGCCGCGCCGGAGATCGTCCACACGAATCGGTTCGTGCTCGTCGACCCTCGCGGCCAGGTGCGTGCATTACTGCATGGCGACGAGCTGGACGTCCCCCAGCTCGTCGAGGAAGTCCGGCGCCTCGCCTCCTGACCCGCGGGTCCCGGTGCGTCCCACCGGAATCTCGCTCCGACTCGATTGCGGCAGCACGTCCCGCCGGTGTCGACGTAGACCCACGTGTGCCTGCCGGCCGACCGGGCGGACGCATCCCAGGCTCGCGGCGACCGACAGGCGCACCGTAGCCCGAATGGGACAACCGGAGCCTCGGTTGTCGGGTGTCGCACCGGTACCCCGGATGGGGGATTGCGCCGGGCGACCGGTGTGCAATGATGGGCCCGCCTCGTCGGCACCGCGCCGGCGACGGATGCTCGGCGGTTGCGGAGGATGCGTGGTCCCGGGTGCGTGTGGCGACGATTCCGGGCGACGACCGCCGTGGACCCGCACTGAGATGGGGCGTGCGTCGCGGGTCGCCGCCATCCTGGTCATCGTCGTTACGCTGGCGCTGATCGGGGCCGGGGGCTGGCGGGGCCTGCACGCGGTCGCGGCGACGGAGCGCCGGCAGACCTGGACGCCGAGCCCGGTGGAGGCGGCCGCCGGATCTGCCCCGGGGCCCGAATGGCGAATCGTCGATGGGACGGGAGTATCCTGCTCGTCCGGCTCGGTCGTCGCCGATAACTTCGCGGGGCGGTCGCTCTCGTCGGAGTGGGAGCACCACGGGACGGAGATCGGGGCCGAGCTGCGATCCGGCGTGCTGCGCCTCGGCGGACCGCTCGACAACGACGCCTTCGCCGCGCTGCGCTCCGCCCGCCCGGTTCGGGTGACCCAACGGTCGGCCTTCGTGACCGTCGTCAGGCCGTCGGTGCGCCGGACGCGCGGGTCGTACGTGGTCCTGTCGCCGGTCCGGCCGCCCGACCTCACGACCACGGCCCAACTGCTGGCCGCCGGTGTCGGGTGGGTGGGCGGGCAGGCGCCGCCGATCGACCGTCAGCTCGACCGTCGGGACGACGTGAGCGTGGAGCGGGGCATCAATCGCTGGACGCCCACCCTGGACGGCCCGCTCACGTACTCGGACTACGCCGACAACGTCGATACGCTCCTGGCCGTGATCCCGAGGCCCGGTGCCGTGTACATGCTGCTCCAGCCACTCGGGATGGGTGAGCGGCCACGCCTGAGCTACATCGGTCCGCCGCTGCGCGAGCGCGATGTGACCGTGAACCTGGCCTCGGCAAATGAATGGGGCGGCGATCAGTCGGCAAGCTGGGTGAAGCTTGCCTGCTTCGGCGACTTCGACTGGGATCCGGACGCGGCGAGTCTGGTCGTCGACCATTTCGACCGTCTGGATGGCGGCAGCGTCGGGCGGCCCGACCTGGGTCCGGGTGAATGGGATGCTGCCGGCGCGTGGCGCATCGAGCGCGGTCGCCTGCTGGCCGAGGGCGATGCGTCGCTGGTGATCGACCTCGGGTCGGAGCGCGGCTGGATCAGCGCCACCCTCCGGCAGCCATCGGCCGGCGACGGGATGGCCCGGATCATCTTCGGGCATCGCGGTCCGGAGGAGTACCTTGCCTGGGAGATCGGCGGGGGTATCGGGAGAGTCATCAAGCGGCGCGCCGACGACCTGACCGTCCTCCACGAGCAAGCCTTCCCGCCCGGCCTTGGCGACGTTCGCGTGTCGGTCACGCTGCTCGAGTCGGGGGTCCAGCTCTGGCGCGACGGCGCCAGCTTCACCGAGGGGGACGCCCCGCTGGCGCTGGACGGGGCGGACCTGATCGGCGGCGTGGGCCTCGCGTGCGTGGCGGGCGGCTGCGAGTTCGACGACGTTCGGGTCATGCCCCGCACGGTCGCGCCCCCGGTCGGCTTCGAGCGGGTCCTGTCGATGCCGGCGGCACCCTCGGGAGACCCAATCGTCACGGACACGCTGAGCGGTCCGGCCGGGGCCAGGCTGGCCGGCCGCGACGAGCCGGCGGGGCAGACCTGGCGTGTCCAGGGCGCTGCCTGGGAGATCGGCGTCGATGGCCTGATCCGAACGAAGGGGCGCTCGCTCGCCACGATCGACGCCGGGGCGACGGACGTCGAGGTGTCGGCGCGCCTGCGGATCGTGACGGGCCCGGATATCGAGGCGCAGTATCCGGGCGTCTCGGCACGCGCAACCGACCTCAACAATCGGATCTGGGCGCGCTTGCTGTGGCAGGAGGGCTCGCCGGAGATCGAGCTGTGGGAGACGCTGGATGGGCGACCGGCGCTGCTCAACGCCGTCAACGTCTCCGGCCGCGTCGAGCGCAACGAGGAGCACGAGCTGCGGCTGGTCGTCGCCGGCGCCGACGTGGCCGGCTACCTCGGGGACCGGCTGATGGTCCAGGGGCAGTTGTCGCCCGACGCCGTCCGGCGGCTGCGATCGTCGCGAGTCGGCGTGTCCCAGGATGGCGAGGCGGCGCGATCCACCTTCCGGGCCTTCGCCGTCCGGGCGGCCGTGAGGCAGGTGGTGGCACGACCCGACGACACGGATCTCGCCGGCGATAGCCGAAGCGCGCGGGCGCCGTAAGCGGAGCGGGGCGGACTCTGATGTGCGGGATCGCGGGGTACGTCGGCCGGGCGCCGGCCGCGTCGGTGGAGCGGATGGTCGGAACGATGTGCGGCCTGCTCGCCCACCGCGGACCGGATCACGCCGGCGTCAAGGTCGTCGAGCGCGCCGGACTCGCGTTCGGCGTCGGCGCGGTGCGCCTCAAGGTCCGCGACCTGAGCGCGGCGGGGAATCAGCCGATGGCCGGCGAGGGCGAGCGGCACTGGATCGTCTACAACGGCGAGGTCTACAACTCCGAGTCGATCCGCGCCGAGCTCGAGGCCCGCGGCCACGTCCACTGCTCGCGAGCCGACACCGAGACGGTGCTGCACGGGTTCGAGGAGTGGGGGGTGGACGTCCTCCGGCGGCTGGACGGCATGTTCGCCTTCGCGGTCGTGGACGGCGCCGATGGCGTCGTGACCATCGCCCGCGATCGGATGGGCATCAAGCCGCTCTACTACACGCTCCGCGACGGCGCGCTCCTGTTCGCGTCCGAGCTGAAGGCGCTGGTGAGGGCGGCGCCGATCCCACTCGACCTCGACCCGATCGCGCTCGACCTGTACCTCGCGCTCGGCTACGTGCCGGTCCCGCACTGCCTGGTGGCGGGCGTGCGCAAGCTGCCGGCCGGCAGCGTCCTGACGTTCGACGGGCGCGACCTGCGCATCCGGCAGTACTGGTCGCCGGCTGAGGCCATCGCGCGGGCCGACCGGGCGAGTCGGCCGACCGGGCTGGTCGAGCTGACCCGCGCTACGGTCGAGCGGGCGATCCGGGGTGCCCGTCAGTTTTCTGCAGGGGAAGCGGGGCGGTGAGGGAGGAAGCGTTGGTTCCAGGGATGAGCCTTGGTCGGGCGACCGTTGACGATGGTCTTGGGAGCGGCTGGGGCGGGTCGGGG
>JALYGH010000207.1 GCA_030777205.1 Chloroflexota bacterium | reverse complement strand
TCTCGCTCGAGAACCCGGTCGGGGACGAGCAGGACGCGACGCTGGCCGACTTCGTCGAGGACGAGAACGCGGTCGACCTGGATGAGGCCGCCGCGCGGGCGATGCTGCGAGTTCAAGTCGAGCAGGTACTGAACACCCTGACGCCGCGCGAGCGCCGCGTGATGGAGCTGCGCTACGGGCTCGAGGGCGACCGACTCTACACGCTGTCCGAGATCGGGGCCGAGCTTGGCGTGACGCGCGAGCGCATCCGCCAGATCGAGTCGAAGGCACTCCGCAAGCTGCGTCACCCGAGTCGGTCCCGTCGACTCCGAGATTTTTCCGAGTCGTAGCATCCGCGGGGAGGTTATTCTCCCCGCACGTAGACCCTGAAGTTGCCGTACTCGCCGACCGACTCGTAGCCCGCTCGGGAGAGGGCGGTGCTGTAGGCGATGCGAAGCGACGGCTCGGCAAACTCGAGGGCCAGGACGCGGATGTCGCGGCCCAGGTAGGTGCCGTCGAAGACCCCGCCATGCTGCTCCCAGACGACGTGCTGCCAGGTGTCCTGATCGACGTAGTGGTCATGGGCGGAGTACCAGGCCACGTCCTTCGCGGCGACGTACACCTCGCCGGGTCGAAGGAGTCGATCGACGACCTCGGCGGCCGCCTGCTGGCCGTATCGGCCGTAGAAGTACGTCGTCGAGCCGATCCGATCGCGCTGACCCAGGTCCAGGGCGATCGACCAGCTCAGCGTCAGGACGAGCAGCGCGACGGCCACGCCGCCGAGGCGATTGCCCACGCCGAGGAGCGACCAGAGCGCCGCGAGCCCGATCCCCGCCAGCAGCGGGACGCCGACGAGTAACTGGAGCACCCCCGGAGTCCAGGTGATCGTCCACTCGTCGGCCATCGGCGCCACGAGCCACGTGGTCAGCGCGACCAGCCCGCCGACCGACAGGGCGAGCTGCGCCGGGCTGGAGCGGCCGGCCGCGCGTGCCACCAGGATGCCGCAGGCGGCCGCCCAGAGCGGCAGCATCGCGCTATGGTACTTCGGCAGGGCGCCGGCCAGCTTGACGAAGTAGACCAGGTAGATGGCCGCGCCGAGGACGACCAGCAGGTCGCCCGCGACGAGGCCCCGCCCGCGCACCAGGCTCCAGAGGCGCGGCACGCCGGCTAGAACGAACAGCAGGCAGAAAAATGGTCCGAGCCAGAGGATTGCCGGTGCGATCCCGTGCAGGAAGGCGGGGACGCTGACCAGCCGCGCCCGGGAGCTGAGCGTGCTCTCTTCCGCCTCGCGCGAGAGGACGGTCAGGGTGTAGTCGATCGGCATACCGGTCGCCCCTGCGACGCCGACCCAGGTCGCCAGGAACACCAGGCAGCCGACCACGCCGACGGCCAGCGCCTCCAGGGCACCGCGCACGCCGAGCCCCTGGAAGAAGCGCGTGAACACGAGCCCGGCGAGCAGGATCCACGGCGTCGTCAGCTTCGCCCAGAGGGTCAACGCGAACAGCAGACCGAACGCGATGATCGTCCGCCAGCCCCAGCGTCCCGGCAGTCGGATCGCCAGCCAGACGGCGGCCGCCAGCAACAGCGTCAGCACGGTGTTGTCGATGTCGAGGATCTGGGCGGCCTGGATCGCCAGCGGGTTGACCAGCAAAATGGCGAAGGCGATCAGGCCGGCCGCGAGGCCGCGCGTCCGACTGCCGCCGCCCTGCTCCGCGACGCGGCGCGCGATGTCGAACGCAACGCCGGCTGCTAGTAACTGGCAGAGCACGCCGAGCGAGCGCGTCGCCGGCTCGCCGTCGCCGAAGACGCGCATCCAGAGGCCGAGGGCGTAGACGTAGAGCGGCGGGTGCCAGATCGCCCACTGCTCGCGCTGCTCGAACAGGTGGAGCAAGTAGCCCTGATTACCGTACGGCAGCCCCGTCCGGGCCACGGCCCGCCCGCCGAGCGCGAAGTTGACGTCGTCGTAGACGTACGGACGCGCGAGCTGCGGGCCCACCAGCCACCCGTACCACCACAGGAGACCCAACACGGCGACGAGCGTCAGGATCGTGGCCGGTGACAGAGAGAATGAAACGGGCCGTCCTCGCCCGGATGGCACCCCGGGCACGCCCCTTGACGGCTCCGGGGCCTCGGCCTCGATGCTCGCGCTCACTGCTCTCCCTTACGATGGCGCAGAATCGCGGACTCGGCCGCTGTCTCACATTCCCCGGGCTCGGCGCGGTCGATCGCCGGGGCGTCGCCGCCCCAGCTCGCCGAAGGGTAGCATGGCGCCCGCCATCTCCCGTACTTCCGGCTGGTTCGCGCGGGTCTCAGCGCCGTCCGGGGCGCGCCGACACCCAGCGGCTGGTCGCGATGTAGAAGCGCCAGGGGCGGGCGGACCACTCGCCGGCGTACCCCACCCCGATGCGCGGCGAGCTTTCGACTTGGTCCGGTGGGGAGGTGTCCGGGCGGCGTTCGAGCCAGAGGCCGCTCGCGGCCGTCGTCAGGTCGAGGGCGTTGTGGCGGCGTTCGATGTCGAGCGCCCGGCAGAGCCGCCCGGGGCCATCGGTACGCCCGCGTACCGCCGCGCCGGGCTCCAGCGCGCGAATCAGGACCGCGCCGGCGATCTCCGCGTCGCGGGCCACGACGTTGAAGCAGTTGTACATGCCGTAGATGAGGTAGACGTAGGCTCGGCCGGGCGGCCCGTACATGATCTCGGTCCGCGCCGTCCGGCCCTTCGAGGCGTGCGAGGCCAGGTCGTCGACGCCGACGTACGCCTCCGTCTCCACGATCCGCCCGTCGAGGCGCCCGGCGGCCGTCCGGTGAACGAGCCAGCAGCCGAGCAGGTCGCGCGCGACGTCGAGCGTCGGGCGGGCGTAGAAGCGGGAGTCGAGGACATCGGAGGGCATCGCCTGTCTCATGCCTAGCTGGGAGCCTCGCAGAACTCAGTTCGTGACCAAGGCGAGCACCTGGGCGCGGCGGGTCATCGGGTCGCGCAGCACCAGCATCGTCAGCGGGATCGTCTCGTCGCGATAGCCCCCCGGCGCAGCCCGGATGGCGCGGGCAGGGCCGGGGGCGCGCGGCGCGCCCGCTCAGGACCGGCTGCCGGCTTGCTCCAGCCTCGGGCGTCCCTGCCGCTGCCCGTGCGGCTGGGCGGGCGCCTCGGCCGGCTCAACCCGCCGCCGTCGGAAGGGCCGCCAGCGCCAGACGCGGACGATCAGCGCCTGGAGGTCGTCGAAGTAGGTGTACATGCAGGGCACGACCAGCAGGCTCAGCACCGTCGAGCTGAGCATGCCGCCGATGATCACCGCCGACATGCCCCTGTACAGCTCCGAGCCCTCCTCCAGGCCGAGCGCCAGCGGCAGCATCCCGACCACCAGGGCGGCGGTGGTCATGACGATCGGCCGGAGCCGCGTCTCGCCCGCCTCGCGCAGCGCCCGCCGCCGCGCCACGCCCCGCTGGCGCAAGGTGTTGGTGTAGTCGACGAGCAGGATGCCGTTCTTGCCGACCAGGCCCATCAGGACGACCACGCCGATCATCGAGAGGAGGTTCAACGTGTTCCCGCTGATCGCCAGGCCGGCGAACGCGCCGACGACCGCGAGCGGCAGCGCGAACATCGTGGCGAACGGCAGGATCATGCTCTCGTAAAGCGCGGCCAGCAGCATGTACTCGAGCAGGATCGACAGGCCGAGGGCGAGCATCAGGCTCCTGAACGCCTTGGCCTGCTGCTCGCTCTGGCCCCCGAGCTGGACCGTGTACCCGGCCGGGATCGTGCCGTCGGCCTCCAGCTGCCGGATCGCCCCCTGGAGCGGCTGGGTCACGTCGTTCAGCACGGCGCCGCCCGCCAAACCCGCGTTGACCGTGACGAGTCGCTGCCGATTGCGCCGGTCGACCGACGTGGGGCCGCCAACCTGGTCGATCCGAGTGACCTGGCCCAGGTTGACCGTGGTCGCCTGGCCGCCGCGGGTCGCCGTGAGCGGGATGCTGCCGAGCGCCGCGACATCGCTACGCGCCAGGTCGGTGGCGACCAGGCGCACGTCGACCTCCTCGGCGCCCTCGGCGCGCAGCTTCGTCGCGACCGAGCCGTCGATGGCGGTCCGGAGCACCTGGGCGATCTGCTGGGCGGTGACCCCGGCGTCCGCCATCCGCTGGCGGTCGGGGATGATCCGGGTCTCCGGGTTCGCCGCCGCCACGCTGTTCGCCACGTCGCGCGCGCCGGCGATGCCGCGAAGCGCCTGCTCGACCGTGCCGGCGATCTGCTGGAGCGTCCGCTGGTCGTCGCCGGCGATCAGCACCTGGATCGGCTGGCCCCCGCCGCCCCCGCCACTCGCGACCTGGGCTCGGATCGTGGCGAGGGGGATGTTGCTGGTGAGGGCCGTCACCGCGTCGACGATCTCGTTGACGCTTCGGTGCCGGTGGTGGCGGTCGACCAGCACCACCTGGATCCGCCCGAAGCGTGCGCCGCCGCCGGACACGCCCGGACCGCCGGTCCCGCCGACCCCCGACGTGGACAGGTAGTACTGGATCTCCGGTATCGTCGCGAGCCGCTGCTCGATCCCGCGCAGCACGCCCTCGGTCGCCTCGAGGGACGACCCGGGCGGCATCTCGACGTTGACGGTGAACACGCCGTTGTCGGTCTGCGGGATGAACTCGAACTTCACCAGGCCGGCCGGCACCATCGCGACCGCCAACCCGAGCGACACGACGCCGAGCAGCGGTGGCAGCCAGCGGTGCCGCAGCACCCAGCCGAGCGCCGCCCCGTACACCGCCTGCAGCCGCCCGAACGACCACTCGAAGACCCGCACGAACAGCCGCCAGGGGTTCCACCAGCCGCCGCCGGTCCCCTGGTGGCCTGGCTTGAGCCAGCGCGACGCGAGCATCGGGGTCAGGGTGAACGAGACGAACAGCGACAGCAGCGTGGCCGACGCGATCACCAGGCCGAACTGGCGGAAGAAGCTGCCGACCGTGCCGGACATGAATGCGACCGGCGTGAAGACGACGACGTCGACGAGCGTGATCGCGATGGCCGCCAGGCCGATCTCGCTGCGGCCGTTCAGCGCCGCCTCCCAGGGCGTCTCGCCGAGCTCCAGGTGGCGGAAGATGTTCTCCAGGACCACGATCGAGTCGTCGACCAGCACGCCGATCACCAGCACGAGCGCAATCATCGACATGATGTTCAGCGTGAACCCCAGGAACGTCATCACCAGGAAGGTAGTGATGAGCGAGGTGGGGATCGCGAACAGGATGATGATCGTGCTCCGCAGCGTGTGCAGGAACACCAGCAGCACCAGGCCAGTCAGGACGACCGCCTCGACCAGGCTGCGCTCGACGCCGGCCAGCGAGTTGCGCGTCTGGACCGAGTTGTCGCTGATGACCGCGATCTGCGTCCCGCTCGGCAGCTCGGCGTTGATCCGCTCCAGCTTGGCGCGGACGGCGTCGACGGTGGCGATCTCGTTGCTGCCGGACTGCTTCGTGACCGTCAGCGAGACGGCCTCCCGGCCGTTCAGGAACGTCCTGCTGGTCGCCCGCCGATACGTGTCCACCACGTTCGCCACGTCGGCAAGCCGCACGGTGCTGCCGTTCGTCGTCGGGATGAGCAGCTCGCGCAGGTCGTCGATCGACTGGAACAGGCCGTAGACGCGGATCGTCTGGCGCTCCCGCCCGCGGTCGATGCTCCCGGTCGGCACGCCCTGGTTCTCGCGCGCCAGCGCCTGCGAGACCTGGTCGATCGTCAGGCCGTACGCTCGCAGCCGGGCAGGATCGACCTGGACCTGGATCTCGCGCTCGAGCCCGCCGTTGATCGTGACCGAGGCCACGCCGGCCTGGGACTCCAGGCGCGGCTTGATCCGCTCGTCGGCGTACCGATAGAGCTGGTCGAGCGAGAGGTTGCCCGAGAACGTCAGGAACAGGACCGGCTGCTGGCTCGGGTCGAGCTTGAGGACCGACGGCTCGTCCGCGTCGGTCGGAAGCTGGTTCGCGACCGCGCCGATGCGCCGCTGGACGTCGATCGCGGCCGTATCGACGTCGGCGGCGTCGGTGAAGGTGATCGTGACCTGCGAGCGGCCCTCGGTGGAAGACGCTTGGAGGACGTCGATGTTGGCGAGGCCGGCGACGGCATCCTGGATCGGCTGGGTCACCAGCCGGTCGACGTCGTCAGGCGACGCACCGGGATAGGTGGTGACGACCGTCACGACCGGCACGTTGATGTTCGGGAACAGCTCGGCGTTGAGGCGGAAGAATGAGACCAGGCCGAGCACCACCATGGCCGAGATGACCATGAGGATGAACACGGGCCGATTAATCGAGACGCGCGTGAGACCCATCGATCCAGACCCGTGCGTTCCGGAAGGCGTCCTCGCCGATTGGCCGCGCCATACCGACGGGCCAGTGCCGCTCCCGATCCCCGGGCGTCACGGCCGCCCCGCCTTCCTTTACTGCTCGTAAACTGTTTGATTGTACCGAAGTAATCAATCCCCCACCAGCGTGCGACGCGCCGGCGAGCGCACAGTTCCGAAGCGTCGATGCATGATCCGCGCCGTTGGCCCGGGCGAGACGCGGCGGAGTGCTCCGGTCCGTGGGAGTGGCGTCAATCGCGGCGCCGGTCGGCCGACCTTCGGTATAACCCGCCGGGTCCTGTCGGGCCGTCCGGGCACCATCCAGGACAACGCTATCCGCTCCCTGGAGATTCCGCATGTCGCGACGCTGGCTGACGGCCCTAGTCGCCGTGGCGGCGCTGCTCCCGACCCTGGTGAGCTGCTCGGGCACCCAGCCGCTCGTCCAGCGGGCGGGGCTGTCGACGACCAGCCTGACCCCTTCGGGCGCCGACCGGGCCGACCTGTCGTACGTGCTCACCCGCCCCGCCGAGGTGTCGATCGCGCTGACCACGCCGACCGGCGAGCGGGTCGAGCTGCGGGCGGCCGAGCCGCGGCCGGCGGCCGGCGCCTACACCTTCGGCTTCGACGGCACGATCCCGAGCCCGTCGGACGCCCGCGAACGGCGCGTCTTGCCGGACGGCGCCTACGAGCTGCGCCTCGACGCGCGCGACGGCGACGGCCGGCAGTCGCTGAGCTTCGACCTGACCATCACCGGCGCGGACACGTCGCCGCCGGCGATCGAGAACCTGGCCGTGTATCCGACCGTCGTCACGCCCAACTTCGATGGCGTCGACGACGTTGCCTCGGTGACGTACCGCCTTACCAAGCGGGCCCGCGTCGTGGCATCGGCAACCGACGCGTCCGGCAGTCGCGTCCACCTCGGCACGCAGGAGCTGCTCGAGCCCGGCGAGTACCGCGAGCTGTGGGACGGGCTGTACAAGGAGCGTCCGCTGCCGGACGGCGCCTACGAGTTCTCGATCCGGGCCACCGACCTGGCCGGCAACGTCGCCGTCGCGCGCGTGCCGGTGACGCTGGCGACGAGCGGCCGTCCCGACGCGCGCATCCTCCGCTTCTCGTTCGCGCCTCGCCGCGTCATGCTGGGCGACGAGCTGACCGTCGAGGCGACGGTCAAGAACGTCGGCACCGTGCCACTGCGGACGCAGGGCCCGCCGCCCGGCTTCGTCTACAGCAGCTTCGAAAGCTTCAGCGCGATCGCGAATCAGCAGTTCGTCGACCGGGTCGGGGTCTGGCGCCTCGGCGTCGATTGGGCCGGCTCGCCGGTCGCCACGGGCTCGAAGTACCCCTACCGCTGGGGGCTGGGCCGTGATCTCGCGCCGGGCGAGGAGACGACCGTCTCCGGCCGGATTCGGATCGAGCACGGGCCGAACCTCGACCGATTGATCGGCCCCCCGACCAACCGCTTCTTCTTCTACGGCGGCCTGATCCACGAGGGCATCGCCTTCCAGGACGACAAAGTCGGCGGCACCTGGATCGAAGTCGACTACTGATGGCGAGGACTCCAAGCGTGGCCGGCGGATTGGTGCCGACGATCACCGCCGCCGTCCTGGCCCGCGACGAGGCCGACCTCCTCGATGGCTGCCTGGTGAGCCTGCGTTGGGCCGACGAGCTCCTGGTCCTCGTCGACGACCGGACGCGCGACGCGACCGCCGCGATCGCCGCTCGGTACACCAATCGGATCGTGGTGTATCCGTTTCGCGGGTTCCCCCACCAGCGCAACCGCGCCCTCGAACTCGCCGACGGCGCCTGGGTCCTGTTCGTGGACGCCGACGAGCGCGTCCCGCCGTCGCTCGCTGCCGAGGTGCGGCGGTTCGTGACCTTGGCCACGACCGAGGCTGGCGCCGTCCCGGCCGGCGCCTGGGTCCCGCGCCGCAACGTCATCGCCGGTGCGTGGGTGCGCTGGGCCGGGTGGTGGCCGGACCACCAGCTCCGCCTGCTGCTGCGCGAGCATGCCCGCTACGACGAGTCGGCGCTCGTCCACGAGGTCGCCGCGCTCGACGGGACGGCCGCCACGCTGCGCGAGCCGCTGCTCCATCTGAACTACGAATCCCTGACCGAGTTCCGCTCAAAGCAGCGACGCTACGCCCGACTCGAGGCGCGGACCTTCCTGGAGCGGGGCAGGCGCGCCCGCGGCCGCAGCCTGGTCGGGCAGCCCGCGCGCGAGCTGAAGCGGCGGCTCGTCGAGCAGGGCGGCTACCGTCAGGGCCCGCTCGGGCTCATCCTCGCGGCCGAGATGGCGCGAGCCCGCCTCGAGACGTACCGCGAGCTGCGCCGAATCCAACAGGCAGGACATCCAACAGGCAGGACGCCGAGCCGGACCTGGCGTTGACCAGACAACTGGAAAAGTAGAACGCGCGGGTTAGCGTACGAGGCTGGCGTCGGGCGCGGCGCCCGGAGCCAGGCGCCACCGGCGGATGAGCCAGAGGGCGGCGACGGCGAGCAGCGTCATCCAGAGCTTGCCGACGACCTGGCCGGGCAGGAACTCCAGCGACCCGAACGCGAGCCAGAGGAACAACGCCGAATCGATCGTCAGACCGACCACGTTCGACGCCGCCACCGCGCCCAGCCAGTTCCGGGCGCGGAGCGGGGTATAGACGGCGAAGTCGGCCAGCTCGCTGAACAGGAACGCGGTCCCACTCGAGAGGGCCAGCGTCGGCGAGACGACGCCCGACAGGAGCGCCCCGGCTAGGATCGCCACGAGCGTCCAGCGGCGCCCGAGGCTGTCCTGGGTCAGGTCGCGGAGGGTGAAGGCGAGGCCGGCGAAGTAGACGCCGGCCGGCCCGAGCAGCCCGAAGCCGACCGGCACGAGGCCGAACGCGGCGACGGCCCAGTTCGCGGCGATAATCGTGCCGATGTAGCCGGCCAGGTACAGCACCCGTCGTCCCATCCACCGTCCGGCATGCTGTGCGCACGCCGGCAAGATTCTACCGACGGCGGACCAGTCCGGGTCCGGAAGGTTGGGCTCGCGCGAGCGGCTGTGACGCGGTCGAGCCACCCGCCCCGCCAGTGGGCCGATCAGAGCGCGCCGGTCGCGGCAGCCACCTCCGCCCACCGGCCCATCGGGCGTGAACGCGCTCAGCGGCGGACGGCGGTCTCCAGCTCGGGGAGCGCGGCGCGGTGCCGGCCGGCGAGCTCGGATAGCTCGCCGGGCTGCGACTCGAGGTAGGCGCGCATGACCTCCCCGGAGCCGGCCGCCTCGCTTAGCCGGTTCAGGAAGCTATCGACGCCTACCAGGTCCGGCCGGTCGAATCGCGTCGGGCCGGCATATCGGACTTCCATCCGGGTCGCCATCGCCTCGTTCAGCAGGTATGCCGAGTACGGCACGCCGTTCTTCTCCTCGAACGGCTCCCAGACGGCGAGGCCGGGTTGGCGACGCTGGGTCAAGAAGCCGGTCGCGCGATACGCCGTGCCGTCGCCCCCGTTCCAGCTCCGCAGGTCCGGCAGCGCGTGCCAGAACTCATGGACCAGCACTCGGGCGGCCTCGTTCGCGGGGAGCCGAGCGATATTCACGCGGATCCGATCGGCGCTCACGTCGTAGTAGGCGAACGTTGAGAGGATCATCTCACCGCGCGGCGACGGGAAGGCCGGGCCCAGCTCCCGGATCGCCTGCCGGGGATCGCGCGCGTGCAGGGCGAGCAGGGCGTCACGGCGATCGGGCTCGCGCTCGAAGTACGAGACGACGAGGAACTCGAACGGTGCCTGGAAGTCGACGCGCTCGGCAATCGGGCCGATCCGCCGTGCGTACCCGGCCGGGGCACCCGCCTCCTGCACTTGCTGGGCGACGACCGCGCGCACCTCACCGAGCAGCCGGCCGCGATCGAGCTCCCGCTCCGGCATGGCGAAGGGATCCCGCGAACCGACCTCGGCACGTCCGGGCTCCGCCTCGCCGGGGGCGCCGAAGGCGGCCGACGGCCACAGCGCCGCTCCACCTGCCACC
>JALYGH010000206.1 GCA_030777205.1 Chloroflexota bacterium | reverse complement strand
GCCGCCGCGAACGCCGGACCGACCGCGACGCCGCCACTCCCAGCAACGTCGACGCCGACTCAGCGGAACCAGGCCGCCAAGCCGACGGCCGCGCCCGTCCTCGGGCCGACCCCCGCGCGGGCGAGTGCGCCCGCCCCGACCCGAACTGCCGTGCCGGCGGTCATCAACCCCGGCATCATCAGGCCGACCACGGTCGCGCCAGCGGGCGCAGGCCGGCCCGCTCCTACCGCGCCGCCCCGGTAGCGCCGGGATCGGGACTCGAACAACCATCGGTTCGCCGCGTCCGGGCTCCCGCGCGTTGTTGCTTCGCTAGCAGCCGCGCGAGTCGGCGCTCCAGCTCGGCGCGCTCGCTAGTCGCGCTCGGAACGCGCCGCGCCTCGCGGAGCTGCACGACCACCAGCGCCTCCTCGACGACCGCGATGGCGGCGGCGTAGTCGCGGACGCGGTGTTCGTAATGCTTGGCCAGCTCAATGTACGGCTCGCAACTCGGCGGTCCGCCGACGGCCAGCCGGCGCCAGAGCTGGACCGCCCGCTCCGAGCGCCCGGCGCGCTTGCAGAGCGCCGCCAGGCGCGATGCGACCTGGCGGCGAACGGACGTGCCCCGGCCCGCCTCGAGCGCCAGCTCGTAGCAGGCGCAGGCATCGTCCCAGAGGCCCAGGTCCTCGAGTAGCCGGGCCACGGCGAACAGGTCGTGGACGTCCGCGTCGGCGGTTGGCGCACCGAGGACGCGGCCGAGCCGGCACGTGATCGCGGCCAGGCTCAGGATGTCGTCGCGGTTGTGGTCGAAGACCCGCGCCATCGCGCGGGCGTCCCCGCCACGCACGTAGCGGAAGTACAGCTCGGGGATCACCCAGGACGGCACGTCGCGCTCGCGGGCGTGGCCGAGGATCGCCGCTTCGATCGAGGCGAGGCTGCACGACTCCAGTCGGTCGCGCCAGAAGCGTCGCGCGGCGTGGAGGATGTCCAGGTGGGGGTCAGTCGGTAGCCGAGGCCGTAGTCGCGTCTGGGTGAAGCGCGTCTGGAGCAGCGGCAGGTCGAACGCCTTGCCGTTGAACGTCACGACGGCGACGAAGCGCCGAAGCTCGTCGCCGACGGCCGTCAGCATCGCCGGCTCTTCGGCATGGTGGCGCATGAAGTACTGCCGGACGATGAATTGGCCCGACTCGAAGAAGCCCAGGCCGACCATGAAGACGTACGTGCCGGTTCCACCGGCCAGGCCGGTCGTCTCGGTATCGAGGAAGACGATCGCTCGTCGGTCGATCGGCCCGAGGGTCGCGCGCCGCGCCAGGCAAGCGAGCGCCCGATTGGAGAGGCCGAGAAAGGCGCCGAGCGTCTCGCCGCCGTGGACGTGGCCGACCGGAAAGCGGCGTTCGGCGACGAAGCAGGAACCGAGCTCGCCAACCCGGACCTGGCCGGGGACGATGTGCTCGACGTCCAGCCGCCGCGCTGGCCGGTCCGACGATGGCCCGTCCGGCGCGGGATGCGACGCGGGCGCGCCGGCTCCCGGCGATCGGGAGGGGCCGAGGACGCGGCGCAGGCGCTCGCGAACATCGACGCTCACGCGGACAGGGGCCTCCGGGGCAGTTTCGCCGGGGCTGCCACCTGCGAGTGATCCTCCCGGGCCCGGGTGCGAACCTCGTGCGGGCGCGGGCGAAGCGGCGACAGCTCGTGGGCGAGTTCTGTCGAGGATACAGCCTTCAGCCCGGCGGGGGGAAGCGCATCACGCGTGACCGGGGCACCGGCGCGATTGCCCGAGGGATACGAACGCGCGCTCCGCGCCCTGCGTGTCACCGTCAGCGGGGCAGGGCGTAGGCCTCGCAGCGGCCCCGTCGGCGGCGACCGCCGGTCCATCTGACGCTATGGCCCGACCGCTTGACGCTACGGGCTGACCGCGACGCCGCGCTCGTGCTCCGCGTCCTGGCGCGCGAGCCGCCGCTTGATCGCCCGGCCGAGACGGGCGATCCCCTCCTCGATGCGCTCCTCCGGGACGTTCGAGAAGTTCAGGCGCATCGTGTTGTGGCCACTCCGGTCGGCGTGGAACGACTGTCCGGGCACGAAGGCGACGTTCTCCTCGAGCGCTTCGGCCAGCAGCTCGCGAGTGTCGATCGAGGTCGGCAGCTCCGCCCAGACGAACAGCCCGCCCCGGGCGCGGGTCCACCGGCACCCCTCCGGGAAGTGCGCCTCGATCGCGCGCAGCATGACGTCGCGGCGAGCGCGGTAGACGTCGCGGATCTTCTCGATGTGCCCGTCGAGGAAGCCCTCGCGGTTGCAGACCTCGAACGTGGCCATCTGGGACGCCGTCGACGTGTGCAGGTCGGCCGGCTGCTTGCCGAAGACGACTTCGTCGTACAGCTCGTGGGGCGTGACCATCCAGCCGAGGCGGAACCCGGGCGCGAGGATCTTCGAGAACGTGCCGAGGTAGATCACGCCCTCCGGCCAGAGCGAGCGGATGCTCGGGATCTGCTCGCCCTCGAAGCGCAGCTCCCCGTACGGATCGTCCTCGACGATCGGCACGCCGTGCTTCTGGGCCGTCGCGACGAGGATCTTGCGCCGCTCCAGGCTCATCGTCCGCCCGCTCGGGTTCTGGAAGTTCGGCAGGGCGTAGATGAACTTGACCGGGTGGCGGCGCAGGATGGCGTCCAGCTCCTCGCTGCGCATGCCGTCGTCGTCCATCGGGACGATCACGTACTCGGCCTGGTACGAGTCGAACGCCTGGATTGCCCCCATGTAGCTCGGATTCTCCAGACAGACGGCGTCGCCGGGGTTCAGGAAGATCTTGCCGACCAGGTCAAGCCCCTGCTGCGAGCCGTTGGTGATGAGGACGTGCTCGGGCTTGGCCGGGATGCCCAGCCGGGTCATGCGGGCCGCCAGGAACTCACGCAGCGGCCGGTAGCCCTCGGACGGTCCATACTGGAGCGCGGCGCTGCCGTTGGTCTCGAGGACCCACTCGAACGCCCGGCGGTACTCGTCGATCGGGAAGAGCTCCGGCGCCGGCAGGCCGCCGGCGAGCGAGATCACCTCCGGCCTAGCGGTCAGCTTGAGCAGCTCGCGGATGTCCGAGGCGTGCATCCGCGCCGTCCGGTCGGCGAAGCGGGTCGTCCAGGTGACGCTCATGAGAGAACTCCGTGCGGCTGGTCCTCGTCAGGGCGCAGCAGACCGGGGCGCCGGGACCACGCGCAGCATTGGGCAAAGGATAGCAGGCGAGGGGCGCGGCTACTTGCGCGTCATCACGTAGACGCCGTCCCAGTCGGCGGGCGGCGGGTCCGCGATCAGCGACTCGCAGCGCTGGAGATAGAGGGCGCTCGGGCCGTCGCCGGGCAGGTGACGAAGCGCCTCCTGGAACCGGGCTGCCGCGCCGAGCCAGTCTCGCCCGCGATACGCCGCGGTGCCGGCTTCGTAGGCGCGCAGCATCGCCTCGGTCGCCGCGTCGAGCTCCGTGCGATCCGCGAGGATCTCGTACACCTCGACGGGCTCCTTCTTGCCCTTGACGGCGACGAGGTCCAGGAAGCGGGCGCGGAAGGCGCCGTTCGTGGCGGCCAGCGTGGCGGCGCTGACGATCAGGCTCGTGCCGTACTCCTTGTTGAGGCCTTCGAGCCGCGAGCCGAGGTTCACCGCGTCGCCGAGGACCGTGTAGTCGAAGCGGCTGGCCGAGCCCATGTTGCCGACCTTCATGATGCCGGTGCTGATCCCGATGCCCATCGCGAGCGGGTAGCGGCCGGCGGTCCCCCAGTCGGCGTTCAGGCGCTTCAGCGCAGCGATCATCTCCAGCCCGGCGCGGACGGCGCACTCGGCATGGGCCGGCTGCGCCTGGGGCGCGCCCCAGAACGCCATCACGGCGTCGCCCATGTACTTGTCAATCGTGCCCTCGTGCTTGAAGATCACTTCCGACATCGCGGTCAGGTACTCGTTCAGCGTCGCGACGAGCGTCTCCGGATCGAGCATCTCCGAGAAGGTCGTGAAGCCGCGGAGGTCGGCGAACATGACCGTCATCTCGCGCTCGTCTCCGCCGAGTTTCAACTGGTCCGGGTCGCGCGTGACGTGGGCCATGACGGACGGCGAGAGGTACTGCCCGAGGACGCCGCGCAGCGCCCGGGTCTCGCCCTGCTCGAAGATGACGCGGTGCAGCATCACCACGCTGTAGGTCAGGAACATCGCCAGGGGCGGGTAGACGAGGTTGAGGACCGTCCCGCCATGGTCGAAGGCGTAGGACGCCGCCACGACGAACGCGGCCAGCCCCAGGACGGAGGCGACGGCGGCGATGAGTGTTGGCAGCGCGACGAGGGTGAGCCCCGAAACCCCCGCGAACAGCCAGATCAACAGGACCGTTTGCCAGCGAGGCGCCGCCCGCATGAACTCGGCGCCCAGGATCGTGTCGATCGCCTGAGCGTGGATCTCGACGCCGTCCATCTTGCCGCCGACGGAGGCCGGGGTCCAGTAGTCGTCGGCGAAGCCGGTCCCCGTCGCGCCGATCAGCACCAGCTTGCGCTCGAACGTCTCCGGCGGGACGCGTCCATTCAGGAGATCCACGAACGACACGACCGGCAGCGTCGGCGGCGCGGAGTCGTGCGGCCCGCCCGGGTAATTGACGATCATCGCGCCGCGTTCGTCGATCGGGATCTGGCGACCGGCGAGCGGAATTGAGCCGTCCGCGATGGGACCGTCCCACGCCGTCGGGCGGCGCAGGAACTTCGCGACCGAGAGCAGGCCGAGGGATGGGTACGGCTCGTCGCGCACCTCGAAGACGAGCGGATAGCGTCGTACGGTGCCGTCCGGGTCGGGGAGCTGATTGACCAGCGCGGCGCCCTGGATCAGCTCGTTGAACCGCGGCAGCGGCTGGAACAGCTCGCCGTAGCCGTCCCAGCGGTCGCCTCGCAGCTCGCGGCGGGTCAAGGGGTCGCCGAAGGACGGCATCAGCACGACCGTCGAGCGCTCCGCCGCGTAGCCGAGCGCCTCGGCGAGTGTGTCGTCGCCCGGGGCCGGTGTGTCGAAGAGGATGTCGAAGACGATCGTCCGCGCGCGCGCGTCGACCAGGCTCCGCACGACGTCGGCATAGAACGTCCGCGGCCAGTTTTGCATCCGGCCGTGGCCGCGCAGCTCGACGACGCTCTTGTCGTCGATCCCGACCAGCACGACGAATCGCGACTGCTCCGGCGAGGCGGCGCGGGTGAGGAAGAAGAGGTCCGTCAGGCGCGCCTGGACCGTGTTGAACCGGTCCCCGAGGAAACCGACGGTCAGGACGGTCGCGACCGCGGCCACGATCGCGGACGTGACGAGCAAGCGGCGCCGCTGCCGGCGTGTCATCCAGGTTGCCTCGAAGCCGGACCGGACCGAGTGCGTCGGCGCGAAAAACCCGGAGCGCCGCGCGGCGCTCCGGCGACCCTTGCGAGTCCGAATGCCCCCACGGCGCCCCGGGAATCGCTCCGATTGTAGGCGCGGCGTTTAAGGTCGGTCAAGTTCGACTCATGACGCCCACGGCCTATTCGTCAAGCGGCCCGGCGTCGAGCCCCGGCGGTCAAGTTCCGCTGCCCGACGGCAGTGGCGCGCTACGCCGTCCGCCCGGCAATCCCCATGCTCTTCGACGCCGGTTCACCACTCGGCTCACGACCCAGCCGGGTGTCAGTTGGTCGGCCGGCCACCGGGACAGTCCGGCTCATGATTAACGAGCGGGCGGTAGAGCCCCCCGACTGGCACCCACGGCGATGCCATCTCGCGGTCGAACCAGGACTCGTGGTCCTCGGCCTGGAACGCCCGCGACCGGCCGCTCGGCCGCTGCCGCGTCATCAGCGACAGTTTCGGCCGGCCGGCGACGTAGATCCGGCCGACGAGATGGAACCCCTCGAGCGTCTCGCCCTTCTGAATCGCCTCGCGGTCGCGGCGACTCGTCGGATGACGGATGTAGAACGGCGCCGCCTCGGTGCACAGGCGGATTCGCCGGAGGTACCAGGCGGCCTCGGGCCGCTGGGCGGTGGCGTACTCGGCCGGCAGGGCTCCCTGCGACATCAGCGCGGCGACCGCCTTCCAGCCGTGATGACGCGCCGCCCCAAGGTTGCTGCCGCCTTGGAACGTCCGCGCCGCGGTCCAATCCAGCGGGTGGCGGCCGGCTGGATAGGTCAGGATGTACTCAGGCCAGGGGCGGATCCAGGCGACGTATATATAGTGCCCGCACGCGACGAGGAACAGCCCGGCCGCCAGCAGCGCCCCGAGGCGGGCCGGCCTCCAGGTGAGTCGGGCATACACGGCGGCCGCGGCGGCGCCGACCAGCAGGACGAGCCCCGGGAACACCTCGCGCCAGTGGGCCCAGGGGACCTGGACGAGGAGGAGGTGGGTCAGCAGCGGGCCGGCCAGCCAGACGAGCGCCAGCCTCGATCCGAGCGAGCGACGGGCCGAGCTGCCCGGCGAACGGAGCCCCCAAGCCAGCGCCCCCAGGCCGCCGACCCCGACGACCAGCAGGTAGAGGCTCGAGGCGAATTGGCTCGTGCCGACGACGAACTGGTCGAGGTTGAAGTAGGGCTGACCACCGCCGAGGCGGGACTCGAAGTATTTCCAGAAGTTCTCGAGGCCGAGCGCCTCCCGTGAGGGGCCGGCCCCGGGCATCGCGCCCAGCCCGCCGACGCCGATGCCGTAGACGACGGCGGCGATCGGCACGAGTAGCAGCAGCGGCCAGAGCCAGGCCACTAGTCCGGCGCGGCTCGCCCGTCGCCCGATGACCCACGGCCAGAGCGCGACCGCCGCGACCGGGAGGAGGAAGACCGCGCTGCTCGCCATCAGCACCGAGCCGGCCAGCAGGAGCGCCCCGACGACGGCGTACCGGACCCGGCCGGTCGGCGCTCGGGCGAATCGGAACAGGCAGAGGACCGCCAGCAGATCGAACAGCAGCCCGACCCCCTGGTACTGGAGGACCCGCCCGAACGCGACCCAATACCCGTTCACCGCGAGCAGGAGCGCCGCGATCAGCCCGGCCCGCGTCCCGAACAGGACCCGACCCAGGTGGTAGACGGCCACGACGGCGGCGATGCTCGCCAGCGCGAAGGGCAGCCGTCCGACGAGCTCGGTAATCGAGTCGACGCCTCCACCGAATAAGGCCGCGAAGAGGACCTCGCCCGGCGGCTTGCGGTGGGCGATCAGCGCATCCGGCACTCCCTGGAGCACGGCCATCGCCCGCAGTGCCACCTTCGCCTCGTCGCTGTGGAACTCGCTATAGCCCAGGTATGCCAGGCGCGGCAGGGCCGCGATGATCAGTACCGCCAGCAGCGGCCAGCCCGGCCGAGCGAGCGGCGGCCGGCGCACGGCCCGCCGCGCCAGCACCGCGACCAGAAGCCCGCCATTGAGCAGGCCGGCGCCGAGCAGCAGGTGGGTCGGATGGATCGGTCGGCACAGGCCATGAAGCACCAGCGCCAGAAGCGTCGCCAGCACGCAGCCCGAACCGAGCGCCAGCAGCCACCACTCGGCGGCGCCGGCACGCGACCGGCCGAAGACGGCCTGGACGAAGAGGGCCCCGGGCAGCCCGACGAACAGGAGCAACGCACCGGCCAGCCGAGCCTCGGCCGGCAGCCCGCTGAACAGCAGGCCGGCGGACAGCAAGTTCAGCGCCACGACCGCCAGGACGTGCGACCAGCGCCCGAGGCCTGGCCGCCGGGCCGGGACCGGGGCAGCCAGCGCGCTCATCCGCTCTGTCCCCCTACGCCGGTCAGGCCGCCCATCGGGCGAGCAGTATATCCGATCGGGAGGCGACGGCCAGGGCGGCACCTCGGCGGCGGGACGCTCCAGGCCCATCGGCGGGCGCCACCGGGGCAGGGCCGGTGAGATTCGCACGACGCTGGCGTACTCCTTGCGAGTCCGATTGCGAGGGGAGCAGGCCATGCAGATCGTCGTGGGCGACGCCGTCAGCGGGGCACGTGAGGCGATCGGGGAGCAGTGTCGGGCGGCCTGCCCCCAGTCAGCGCGCGGG
>JALYGH010000205.1 GCA_030777205.1 Chloroflexota bacterium | reverse complement strand
GTCGTCGACATCGCCGAGCGCTTCTGCGAGGTGATCAACGCCGAGCTGAAGGCGCTCGTCGCCGCCGGCGCGGAGTACATCCAGCTCGACGAGCCGGCCCGCGGCAACGTCTCCGGCGAGGAGATGGCCCGGATGTTCAACCTCGCGACCGAGGGCGTCAACGCCAAGCTGGCATTCCACATCTGCTTCGGCAACCGCTACGGTCGCGGCCGGTTCCAGCGGACCTACGCCAACTACTTCCCGGGCGTCCTCGACGCCCGCGCTGACCAGTTCGTCCTCGAGTTCGCCAGCCGCGAGTTGTCCGAAATCGAGAAGACCGGCGAGTGGCTGAAGGACCGCGAGCTCGGGGCCGGCGTGATCGACGTGAAGTCGTTCTATCCGGAGACGCCGGAGGACGTCGCCAACCGCGTCGAGCGCGTGCTGAAGCACTTCAAGCCCGAGCAGGTCTGGCTCAACCCCGACTGTGGCTTCGGCTGGAGCCCGCGGTACATGTGCAACCAGAAGATCACGGCGCTGGCCGACGGCGCCAAGCTCGCCCGCGAGCGCCTGACTCGGTAGTGCCGCGCCACCTCAGACTGCCAAGCCTGTGATCCCGGGCGCAGCGAAGAGCCTGCCCAGGCCGAGGCCTCGTCCCGATGAGCGTAGTGAAGGGATCTCCGGACGCCATTACTCCGGGGATCCCTTCGCCGCGCCCGGTATGACCGCGCTTCAACTTCTCCCCGGCGGCGCGCTAGCTCTTGACGGCGCCCGCGGCGAAGCCCTCCACCACGAAACGCTGGGCGACGAAGTAGAGCAGGATGATCGGAATCGAGGACAAGACCGCGCCGGCCATGATCTCGCCCCAGAGGTACACGTCGGAGATCATCAGGCCCGAGAGCGCGACCGGCGCAGTCTGCAACCCCTCGGTCATGACGAAGACCAGCGCGAACAGCACCTCGTCCCAGGCCTGCGTGAAGGTGAAGATCGACGCGGCGACCATGCCAGGTGCCGCTGTTGCTCCAGTCGGCACCCTCAGCGGCCCAGGCGGAAGATCCCGGTGAACGTCGATAGGTAGAGTGCCCCGTCTGGACCGTCGGCGACATCCAGGTGGCATCCTCGGTAGACCACTTCCTGCTGCTCGACCTGGTCGAAGTCCGGTCCGCCGAGGCGCATCCGCGTCAGGTCACCGGTGTTGAACGCGCAGAAGAAGAAGTCGTTCTGGTACTCCGGCATCTGCGAGCCGGTGTAGAAGGCCGCCCCGCTCGGCGCGACCCGCCCACGCCCCGACTCCCAGATCGGGTCCTCGATGCCGGGCACGCCCACCTTCCCGTCGTACTCGGGGTTCCCGTAATTGCCGCCCGGGACGACGCGGTTGATCTCGTCGTGGCCGACCTCGCCGTTCTCACTGACGTACGGCAGGCCGGTCTTCGGGTGGAACGCCAACCCGAACGGGTTGCGGAAGCCGAGCGCGAAGATCGGCGAGGTGGGGTCGGGGTTGTCGGCCGGGATCGCCCCATCGCGCTCGATCCGCAGGATCTTGCCGTGGAAGCGCTTGGGGTTCTGCGCCTTGTCGCCATCGTTGAGGTCGCCGATGGTGACGTACAGCTTGCCGTCCGGCCCGAAGCCGATCCGGCCGCCGTTGTGACAGCAGACGCCGACCGGCAGATCCCTCAGGATGACGGTCCGCTCGGTCGCCAGGCCGTCGCGCTCGGTGTAGCGGACGACGCGGTTGTCGTCCGCCTTGTCGCCGTTGTTCCCTCGCGACTGTGTGTAGAAGACGTACACCCAGTGGTTCTGGGCGAACTCCGGGTCGAGGGCGAGGCCGAGCACGCCCTGCTCCTTCCAGATGCGGGCCATGGGCTCGACGAACGGTTCCGGTTGGACCGTGCCGTCCGGCTGGGCGACCCGCACCGCGCCCTTCAGGTGCTCGATGAAGAACAGCCGTCCGTCCGGCGCGAATGTGAGCGCCAGCGGCATGACCACGCCCTCGATGTACGGCGTCACCCGCACGCCCGACACCAGGCCGGCGACCGGCGTCGGGGTGTTGTGCTCGCGCTCTTCGGGCGTCGGGATCTCCAGCGGCTCCGGTTCGGGCGTCGGGGTCGCCTGGCCGGCGGCCGGATTCGGCGGTGCGGTCGACGTTGGGGCCACCTGGGCGGTCGGCGCGACCGGGGTGCAGGCTACGGTCGCGGCGAGCACGACGGCGAGCAGCACGCTCGCGCGGGGGAGAATCGACACGGGGACTCCGAATATCGAGCCGCCCTCGGCGCTCCTTGCGCGGACTGGACGGGCGGCGGACCGCGCCGAGTATACAGGACATCCGGACGTCCGGGCGAAGAAAACCAGCCGGTGCCTTGAGCAGTCATCGCCGGCCCGTCGGCTCCCTCGGCGCGTCGGCGAGCAGCTCGCGGAGGAGCGGGAGCGCGTGGCTCACGGCGCGTCCGCGATGGCTGAGCCGATCCTTCTCGGCCGGCGCCAGCTCGGCCATCGTGCGGCCCGCCTCGGCCACGTAGAAGATCGGGTCGTAGCCGAACCCGGCGGTGCCGCGCGGCACCTCGGCAACGTGGCCGCGACAGGAGCCCGAGCGGCGGTAGTGGCGGTGGTCCGGCCCGACGATTGCGATGTGCGAGACGTAGCGGCAGGTTCGCTGCTCCCACGGCACGCCGACCAGCCGATCGAGGATCAGCCGGTTCTTGACGGCATAGTCATCAGTGTCGCCCCAGCGCGCCGACCGCACCCCGGGCTCGCCACCGAGGGCGTCGACGATGAACCCGGAGTCCTCGCCGAGGGTCAGGAGGCCGGTCGCGGCGTGGTAGGCGCGGGCCTTGAGGGCGGCGTTCTCGACGAACGAGCGGTCGCCCTCGGCGACGTCGAGGTCGAGCCCGAGGTCGGACGGGGTCACGAGCCGGGCGGGGAGGCCGCTCAGGAGCTGTCGGAACTCGCGGATCTTGCCGCCGCTCGTCGTGCCGAGCAGCAAGAGGGGATACTGGTGGATGTCGGTCATGCAAAAGGCTAGCGTAACCGTCATGGTCTGGCGGGCTCAACCGACCATGAACAGGACGCCCGGCGGGCTATGTTCGGCCCAGTCCCCCGCGGCGCGCCGCGACCATCGAGGATCAGAATGGCAGCCGATGGCCACAATGGTTGGCCCAAATCGAGGCGTGCTATAGTTCCGTCCAGCCGATAGAGGGTGTGAATCTGAAGACCGGGTCGCCCGCCAGGGGCGCCGGCAGGGAACTAGGAGGACCACGCGCGTGCCCCTGACGACAGAGGACAAGGCCGAGATCGCCAAGCAGTACCAGACCCACGAGGGAGACACCGGCTCCCCGGAGGTCCAGGTTGCTCTCCTCACGCGGCGCATCCAGGAACTTTCGGCCCACCTCGCCGCCAACAAGCAGGACAACCACTCACGGCGTGGGCTGCTGAAGATGGTCGGCAAGCGCCGCCGCCTCTTGAACTACCTGAGCCGGACCGAGAACGCCCGGTATCAGCAGCTCATCGCATCGCTCGGCTTGCGACGCTGAGCTGACGCCGCGCCGCCGGCCGCGCATCCGGCGGCCCCGGCGCCCGACGAACGAGCGAGCGCCCGATTCCCGTGGCAGGCTCTTGGTGGCGCCATCCCTCGGCGTACCCGCGATCTGCGCGCCCGGCTCGATCCATCCCGCGGGGCCGGTTGGCCCCGCCGGCCGCCGCTGGCGGCGTGTGCCCGGGGACGAGGTAGGCACCCGGGAACGTGACCCTCTCGGGTGCGACTCCGGAGGGTCTAACGGGCGCGACGGAGGCGCCCGCGGCAGAATGAGGAGCATCATGGCAGTTTCCCGCTACTCACTAGAGATCGGCGGCAGGGAGCTCACGATCGAGCACGGGCGCATGGCCGGCCTGGCCGGCGGCGCCGTCACGGTCCAGTACGGCGAGACGATCGTCCTCGCCACGGCGACCAGTTCGCAGGAGCCCCGCGAGGGCATCGACTTCTTCCCCCTTCAGGTCGAGTTCGAGGAGCGGATGTACGCCGCGGGCAAGATCCCCGGCGGCTTCATCAAGCGCGAGGGCCGCCCCACCGAGACGGCCATCCTCACCGCCCGCCTGACCGACCGCCCGCTGCGGCCCCTGTTCCCGAAGGACTACCGCAACGACGTCCAGGTCATCAACACCGTCCTCTCGGCCGATCAGGTCAACGACCCGGCCATCCTCTCGATCGTCGGCGCCTCGACCGCCCTCACCATCTCCGACATCCCGTTCTACGGCCCGGTCGGCGCAGTCCGCGTCGGGCTGATCAAGGACGAGATCGTCATCAACCCGACGATGCCGGAGATGGTCTACTCGGACCTGGATCTGGTCGTCGCCGGCACCGCCGACGCCGTGCTGATGGTCGAGGCCGGCGCCTCCGAGGTGCCCGAGGACAAGGTGCTGGAGGCGATCGCGGCCGGCCACGAGGAGATCCGCCGCCTCTGCGAGCTGCAGAACCGGATCCGCGACGAGGTCGGCAAGCCGAAGCGCGAATACGCCGCGCCCGAAGTCCCGGCCGACGTCGTCGAGGCCATCAAGGGCTTCGTCGGCAACCGGATCGAGGAGACGATCTACTCGCCGGACAAGGCGACGCGCGAGGACGCGACCCGCGAGCTGCGCCGCGAGGTGGTCGCCCATTTCGCCGAGCAGTACGACCCGAAGACGGTCGGCAAGGTGTTCGCCGCGCTCGAGAAGGAAACCGTCCGCGACAACATCCTCGACAACGGCCGGCGGCCGGACGGCCGCGGCCTGGCCGAGATCCGGCCGGTGACCTGCGAGGTCGGCGTCCTGCCGCGCGTCCACGGCTCGGCCCTGTTCACGCGCGGCCAGACCCAGGTCCTGAGCGTCGCGACGCTCGGCACCGAGGCGGATGAGCAGCGCATGGACAGCATCGGCCTGGACGAGCCGAAGCGGTACATCCACCACTACAACTTCCCGCCGTACTCGGTCGGCGAGACGCGGCCGATGCGGGGGCCCGGTCGCCGCGACATCGGGCATGGCGCCCTGGCCGAGCGTGCCCTCCTGGCCGTCATCCCGGACAAGGAGGAGTTCCCCTACACGATCCGCGTCGTGTCCGAGGTCGTGTCGTCGAACGGCTCGACCTCGATGGGCAGCACCTGCGGTAGCACGCTGGCCCTGATGGATGCCGGCGTGCCGGTCAAGGCGCCGGTCTCGGGCGTCGCGATGGGCCTGATCACCGCCAGCGACGGCCGCTACGCCGTCCTGTCCGATATCCAGGGCGTCGAGGACGCGCTCGGCGACATGGACTTTAAAGTCACCGGGACTGAGCAGGGGATCACCGCGCTCCAGATGGACATCAAGGTGCGCGGGATCACCGTCGAGGTGATGCGCGAGGCGCTGGCCCAGGCCCGCGAGGGCCGGATGTGGATCATGGAGCGGATGGTGGCCGCGATCTCGGCGCCGCGCACGGAGCTGTCGAGCTTCGCGCCGCGGATCACCAAGATCCAGATCAACCCGGATCGCATCCGCGACGTCATCGGCCCCGGCGGCAAGATGATCCGCAAGATCGTCGACGAGACGAAGTGCACGATCGACGTGAACGACGACGGCACCGTCCTGATCGGGTCGACGAACGCCGACAACGCCAAGAAGGCGATCGACTGGATCCAGCGGCTGACCAAGGACGTCGAGGCCGGCAGCATCTACACCGGCAAGGTCACCCGGATCATGGCATTCGGCGCCTTCGTCGAGATCCTGCCCGGCAAGGAAGGCCTCGTCCACATCTCTGAGCTGGCCGACTACCGCGTCCCGCGCGTCGAGGACGTGGTGAACATCGGCGACGAGGTGACGGTCCTGGTGACGGAGATCGACCGCCAGGGGCGGATTAACCTCTCGCGCCGCGCGCTGCTCGAGCCTTCCCCCGAGGCGGCGGCTGAGGTCGCCGCGGCCGGTGCGACCGGCGAGGGCGACGACGTCGAGGGCGACGGCGAAGACGGTGAGCGC
>JALYGH010000204.1 GCA_030777205.1 Chloroflexota bacterium | reverse complement strand
GCCGTGAGGCGTGGACAAGCGGTCAACCCTGCGGCTGTTGACGGTTTCTAGCCCGGATTATTCACGGGTCCACCGGCGTGGGCTGAATGCCTGATCTGAACGGCCCAGGGCTCGTCCGGAAGGCCGTGTGAGAGGCTCAGAAGGTGCTTCCGGCGCGACAGGTCAGGCAGTCTGCACGCCGGTGAATAATCCGGGCTAGACAACCGCCTCCGTCACCGTCTCTGCCTCTGGGGCAGCGCGGGCATTGCGGATAATCGATCCGAGCCGCTCGGCGGCGCGCTTCGACGCGCCGGGCACGGCGTGCGCGTAGACCGTCATCGTAACGGCCGGGCTGGCGTGGCCCAGGTACTCCGCCACGGCCGGCACCGGCTCGCCCGCTTCGAGCAGCATCGTGGCTACACCGTGACGGAGATCGTGCAGGCGCGTCGTCTGGGGCAGGTCGGCGCGGCGGAGCGCACGCTTGAATCGCCGCGTCACGTTGCCCTGGTCGAGCGGCGTCCCCCGCTCGCTCGCGAACACCAGGCCCAGGTCGGCGTAGCCTTCCCCGAGCGCCTGGCGGCCGAACGCTTGGCGATCGCGGTGCGCCGCCAGGGCGGCGACGGCGTCCGGGGCGAGGTCGAGCGTGCGGCGCGAGCGCGGCGTCTTCACGTCGCGCACCGTGGAGGGGCGGATGCGGAGCGTGCCAGCTTCCAGGTCGATGTCATCCCAGGTCAGGCCGAGCAGTTCGCTCTTGCGCGCCCCGGTGAACGCGGCGACCGTCCATAGCCCGAGCAGTGGGTCACGGGCTGCCTCCGCCGCGTCGAGCAGGGCGGCCGTCTGCGACGGAGTGAGCGGCGTCATCTCCGTCTTGCCGATGCGCGGGGCATCGACTCGCAACATCGGGTTGATGGTGATGTAGCCCTTCCTCACTCCCCAGCGAAGCGCCGTCCCGAGCACGCGATACAGGTGGTGCACGGTGCGCGGGGCGAGTTTCTTCTCGTGCTTGCCGCGCGTCCGCTTCTCGTCGCGCTTCGCGTTCAGGAACGCCTGCACCTCATCATGGCCCAGCTTCGCCAGCCGCTTCGAGCCGAGCACCGGCTTGAAGTGCGTCTCGACGTACCCGCGATAGAGAAGCTACGTACGCTCGCGCAGGTTCGGTCTGACGGTCGCGAGCCAGCGGTCGAGGAACGCGGCGACCGTCAGACCGGCCACGTCGGTGCTCGGCAAGGTGTCGCCGGCCGCCTGGGCCTTCAGGGCGTCGAGGCGGGCCTTGCACTCCTTCTGCGTCTTCGCGGCCACCTCGCGGATGTCCGGCTTCCCATCGAGCCGGTAGCCGACCATCAGTCTCGCCAGCCACAGCTTCTTGCCCTCGCTGTAGCGGATGCTCCCCTCGCCGTCGGTGCGCTTGCGCCCGCGACGCTTCGCGTCGGACTGTGCTGCGCTCGCCACTGTCGATCTCCTCTCGGGAACTGTCGGTCCGCGATCTCGGTTTGGCGGCTCTACAAGTCTGGTCGCCCTACTGCGTCGGCTCACCCTTCTGGCGTCGGTAGTACTCGCGGCGGTTGGCGCGGCGCGCCTCGGCGTGCTGTAGGTAGTCCCACCGTCGTTGACAGGGCTTGCTGCAGAACCGCTGGCGGCCCCAGCCGGGGAACTCGCGCCCGCAGACCGCGCACGTCCTGGGCGTGAGCTTCAGCCGACGCTGAATGGTGATGACCTTCTCGGTGTCCATAGCAGATCCTGCGTTAAGTATATCAACAATATACTTAACCACATCCGTTGCGGCGTGCTGTCTCGATCCCACGCGAACGCGGGCGACCGTGAGGCTGGCGCGGCGTTGAGCAGGATGCTTGCTGCCCGCACGATCGAGTTCGGCCGTGTACCGGCTCCGGGGTGCGAAGGAAGCGAGGGAAGCGAAGAAACCCCCTGCTCCCTCACGAAATCTCGTCGGAGCTTCGGCTCCACGGAGTGGTCGTTGTTCGCCTCAGTTGCTCCACGCGCCGAGTCTACTGAGCAGGAGGGGGATGGGGCGGGCCACCCGGCATTCCATTCGAAGACTCGAAGGGTGATCGTGCCGGACCGGATGACCAACGGCGGTGTCCCGCCGGCGGGACGCCGCTCGCCCGTTCGACGCCACGCTCATACCGCCGTGTGGCCCCTTGTCCGGTCCGCCGCTCGGTCGTCCGCCGCGAGTTCCAGTAAGTCGGAGACGTTGGCCCACCCGAGGAGGAGGCGGACCGGCGCGGGCACCGGACTCCGCCGCTCGTCATGGACCAGGCGGGGCCGCGCGAGCCGCAGCCTGCGTCCCCACTTCTCCAGCGTGCAGCCGCCTGCGGTGAGCACGTTGCGGACCCACTCCGCGCCCAGTCCGTGGGTGAGGGCGACGGCTACGTCGTCACCACGCTACATCGCGGCTGATCTGTCGATTCGTCGGCAGCCCAGGAGGACGGCTGCTCGCTCGCGACGATCACCCCGAACGATGCAGAGGCCAGGCCATTTGAGCAAGAGGGCGAGTGGCTGTACCGCCCAACATGCCGTTCGATGGCTCGAACGCCGATCGGGCCGCTCCGGTTACCGCCTGCGTTCCCGACCGCGTACCGCCGGCGGTACACGATCGGCAGACATGCCCGGTCCCGGCCGCGACGACGCCGGGCCACGCGTAACCCCACCGGCGAGGCGGCCGTACACCCCGCCCGGCCCCGCCCCCGGCACGCTCGGGCGTGTCGAGACCGTGGCAGGCCGGGGCGGGGTGCCCGCGACGGCAGGTCAGGCCAGCGGCTTGCCGCCGGTCACGCCGACGACCTCGCCGGTGATGTAGCTGGACTCCTGGGACGCCAGGAACACGTAGAGCGGGGCCACCTCGGCCGGCTGGCCCGGTCGCCCCATCGGGGTCTGCTGGCCGAACTCCGTGGCGTCCTGCGGCGACGACGACGTGGCCACGATCAGCGGCGTCCAGATCGGCCCCGGCGCGACCGCGTTCACCCGGATCCCGCGCCCGATCGCCTCCTGGGCCAGCGCCTTGGTGAAGGTCAGGATCGCCCCCTTCGTCGCGGCGTAGGCGAGGAGTTGCGGGCCGGGCTGGTACGCCTGGATGGAGGTGGTGTTGATGATCGCCCCGCCCTCGCGCAGCAGCGGCAGGGCCGCCTTGCAGAGGTGGAACATCGCGTACACGTTGGTGCGGAAGGTGCGGTCGAACTCCTCCGACGAGATCTCGCCAATCCCTTGGTGGGTCATCTGGAAGGCCGCGTTGTTGACCAGGATGTCGAGGTGCCCGAACTCGTCGACGGCGCGCTCCACGAGCCGGCGGCAGTGGGCCTCGTCGCCAATGTCGCCGGGGACGGCGACCGCCCGTCGGCCGGCCTCGTGGACGACCCGGACCGTCTCCTGCGCGTCCGGCTCCTCGTTCAGGTACGAGATCAGCACGTCCGCCCCCTCGCGCGCGAACGCCAGGGCGACGGCCCGCCCGATCCCGCTGTCGCCGCCCGTGATGAGCGCCGCGCGGCCCGGGAGCCGTCCGCTGCCTCGGTACGACCGCTCGCCGTAGTCCGGGCGGGGCTGCATCTCGCGCTCCAGCCCCGGATAGGGCTGCTGCTGCTCGTGGAACGGGGGTCGGGGTCCCTGCTGAGTCGGGTCCTGCGGCGTCGCCATGGCTGCCTCCTCCTGCGCACGTCCCGCGCCGCGCCCCTCCTCGGGGCATGGTGCATCACCGAGACGCGGGAACTGCGCAGCAGGCGCGCGCACGCGGCATGCCGGATCGCGTCGCCGAACTCGTCCCCCACACTGTCGTGCGCCGCTAGGCGGGGAACGCCTGCTCGAACCTGGCCTTCCAACTCGGGTTCGGGGTCGGCCCGAGCAGCGCCACATCCGTCCACAGGATGATGTCGAGCACGCGGAGCTTGGATAGGCGGACGGCGATCGATTTCCCGTTGGCTCGGTACGCGCCGGGCATGCGTTGGCCCTCGGTCCCCGGAGTCAGCGGGGGCAGGGAGTTCACGTACTGGGTGAGCTGGTCGAGTGTGGCCGCGTTCGCCTTGCCGAGGGCACGCATCCCGCGCTGCACGGCGACCAGGCGGGCGGCACAGTAGTCCGCGCGGTCGAGGCCCGCCGGCCAGGGAACGTCGATGGCCAGGCGGTCCCGCACATAGCGATCGGAGATGGCGACGAAGCGGGGCCGCGTCAGGTGCAGCATCTTGCTGGCACCCATGTCGGTGATGCCTTTCGTGCCCGTGATCTCGCGGACCAGATCGCGTAGGCACTCCAGCCCCGCATCGACCGGCCCGTCCTCATCCTCGATGAGGTCGAGGTCGACCGGGATGTCCCCGAGGCGCGCGAGCGGTCGGCCCAGGTGCGCCTCCCACGCTACGGCCGATGATCGGGCGAACATGCCGGCGTTGGCGCTGTAGAGGTGGTGGCGCAGGATAGTGTTGGACGGAGCACCGTCCGGGACGCCGAGGTGGTCGTAGAGGAGGTAAGCGTCGTTCTCGATGAAGGACTTCAGACGCCACCGGCACCGGTCGATCACACGCCGAGCGTGATGAGTCCCCTCAGGGAGCACAATCACCTGCTCGTCGGGGCTCACGTTTGGCTTCGCCAGCATGTCTCACCATCACGAGGATCCATCCGTCTCGGATGATCTCGCTGACCAGCTGTATCGATGTTCCGACCGGTCAGTCACTGAGCGCCTTGATCAGGGCCTCGCGAGCGTCGGCGTAGTACAGGATGCTCAGCTTCATCATCATCTCGTCCGACAACTCGTTGAGCTGCCAGCGGGCCGAAATCGGGATGAGCAGCACTGAGGCCCCTTTCTCGACGGCCAGTTCGGCAAGGCTGACGGCGTTGGGGACGGGCTCCAGCGTTCCGCCGAGGTTGAGGCCGCCTACCGCCACGATGCCGCCCTTCAGGCTCTTGCCGAGGATCGCGCCACAGAAGGCAAGCAGGGCCGGCAGACCGAGGTATGAGCCGCTCCGCGACGCATCGAACGCGCGGAGCTGGACCGTGAGTTCGTGCTCGCGAGGATCGCGGTCGCCGACCAGCTCACGGGCGCGGGCGGTGAGGTTGCCCTCGGCGTACCTGACGCTCTCCCTGAACGGTCCGGGCGGCGGCACGTTGATGATCTTCACCCCGGAGCCCGGGCCGATGTTCACGTCGATGCGATAGAGCCCCGGATTCTCATCTGGACCACCCGGGCTGATTGCCCAGACCTGACCGGGCGGCAGCGGGTCGCTGCCGATGGCATCTTCACTCTGGAGTTCGGGTGTCGCGACGAACCGCTCGACGCCTTCGGCGCCGAGGGTGTAGCTGAAGTGGGTGTTGCGGAACTCGGCGCTGCCGATCCGCTTTTGCTGCTCCTTGACCCGCCGACGGCACTCCACGGCGAGACGGACCGCCCATTCGAGGTCCTCATCCGAGATGGGATGGTTCCGATCGAGATAGAGCAGCTTCAGCAAGCCGTTGACGATTCGGTGCACGGCCGTCGTGTCGCGGCCACTGAGGGCACCGCCGAACTGGGCGCGCCCCTGGAGGGCGGTCACGCGGTTCTCCTGCCGAAGCTGCGCCCAGCTCTCGGCGAGGAAGTCGCTGACGAGGCCGTAGTGGTCGGTGAAGTACGACCGGTCCAGCTTCGGCACGTCCCAGCCGGGGAGGTAGGCGTGGATGCGGTCCATGAAGGCCGTGTCGTTGCGCATCTCCGGCGGGAGCGGCCCGAAGAGATGGCCGATCCACTGCTGGTGCTCGACATCGACATCGAAGTTGCCGACGAACGCGAGGCTGCCGCTCGCCCGGATACTCTCGCGGCCCCGGCTGAACTCGCCCGACTCCATGTACCCCTTCAATCCATGTACCCCTTCAAGATGTTGACGCCGTCCTTCTGATCGAAGGAGACGCCGCTGATCTCGTCGAAGCAGACGACGTCATACTGCGCCACCAAGCCCCGCTGGCCGGTCGAGTTGTTCACGAACATCCGGGCGACCGTCGCCTTGCCTCCCGAGATCAGGTGGGCGTATGGCGAGACCTGCTGGAACATGTGCGACTTGCCAGTCCCGCGCGGCCCTAGTGCAGGATCAAGCGGCCTTGACGGAAATGGCGAGTAGGGGTTCATGGTGGCAGTCGAAGGCGGCGTAGACGCGGTCGATCAGCTCGTCGGCGGAGAGCAGGCGGGCGGGCTCGACGACGCGCCGCTTGCCGTGGACCCACTTGGGCTCGATGGGGTTCAGCCAGGGGCTCTTGATCGGCAGGTAGCAGGTGATGAT
>JALYGH010000203.1 GCA_030777205.1 Chloroflexota bacterium | reverse complement strand
GGGCAGCGCTCCGGCCCGTAGATCGGCACGACCCCGGGCTCGGCCATCAGTACCTCGCGCGGCAGGGTCAGGTAGACCGGCCCGGGCGGGTCGCTGGCCGCGAGCTGGAACGCCCGCGCGACGGCCTCGCCCATCTGCTCCGGGCGGCGCAGCTCGTACTCCCACTTCACGTAGTTGCGGACGATGCCGTGCTGGTCGAACTGCTCCTGGAGCCAGTGGATGTACGTGTCGCGGCTCCCGCGCACGACCGAGTCGGTCGTGTACGGCGAGCGCCCGGCCGCGATCACCACCGCCGCTCGCCCGCGCTGGGCGTCGTGCAGCGTGCCGCCGAGGTTCTGGGTGCCCACGTCGACGTGGACGAGGACGGCCTGGGGCCGGCCGGTCGCGTAGTAGTAGCCGTGCGCCGCCGCCAGCGCGACGACCTCGAACGGGCAGAGCACGATCCGCGGCACCGGCCGCCCGAGCGCGAGCAGCTTGGCGGCGGCCTCCTGGATCGGGAACGTGTCCGTGCCCGGGTTCAGGAACAGGCAGTCGACGCCCTGCGCGGTCAGCGCCGCCAGATACGCCTCGGCCGCCTCCCCAACCGGTAGCCTCTCGATACCCCGAGTAGCCGCCTCACCTTCGAGCACACCGGGCCGCTCCCGCACGTCCATCGTGCCTCCCGTCGACATCTGAGCCGTTCACTCGGCCACACTGCAAGCATGCCGCCCGTGGATCTCGCGTCACCCCTGAGTGTATGCCAACCGAGTGGCGACCAGCGCAGCGCCGTTTCGGCGGCACGCTGCCTGCGCTCCGCCACCGGTCTGCCACTCGGTCGGGTGCGGAGCGAGGGCACCTGGGCCAGCGGCGGAGAAACCTGCGGACGAGCAGGATGAGGCGGACAGCAAAGCCTTCCCATGGTAGATCGGCGGCATCCATCGGAAGCGGCTGCGGAGCGACCGGAACCGGGAGGCAAAGATCTGGCACTCGGATCAACAAGAGGCCAGGACGACGATCCTGATGGCCTGCGCGATCCTACTCCAGATCCTCCTTCAGCCAGACGTCCTTGACGCGGATCACGCCGTCCGGGACCGGTGAGTAGCCCCGCACCGTCGGACGGAACGCCTTCGCCTCGAGGGGGTGGATGACGAACAGCCAGGGCGCATCGTCCTGGAGCGTCCTGACCAGCTTGGAATACAGCTTCGTGCGCTCGGCCCGGTCGGATACCTCTCGGGCCTTCTCGAGCAGGTCGTCGACCTTCGGATTCGAGTAGCCGGCCCAGTTGAGCGACGGCCCCTGGGCGGTCCTGAAAAATGGGGACAGGTTGCCGTCCGGGTCCGCCCGCCCGCTCCACCGATAGCTGATCATGTCGAACTGGCCGGCGCTGCCGTCCGCCAGGAGCGCCGCGTCGTCGACCGACTCGATCTCCATCTGGATACCGGCCTCGGCCAGCATCGCCTTGATCGCCTCGGCTTCGTGGATACTCAGCGGCCGGCGGTCCGTCGTCAACGTGAAGGAGTAGCCGTTCGGCATCCCACCCTCGGACAGGAGCTGCCTGACCCTGGCAACGTCGCGCTTGATCGGCTTGATCGAGGCGTCGTACGCCCAGGACGCCGGCGCGAGCGGTCCGTTCGACGGCACGCCGAGCCCGAGCCAGACGTCCCTGACGATCGCCTCGGTGTCGACCGCGTAGGCCAGCGCCTGGCGGAGCGGCTTCTTGTCGAACGGCGCCTTGCGCAGGTTGAGCTGGTACCCGAACGATGCGAGCGACGGCACCTCGACGACCGCCGCGCTGGCGTCGCCCTTCAAGGCGGTCAGCTCACGCGGCGCGACGTAGTCGATTATGTCGATCTCGCCAGCACGCAAGCCCTGCAACCTGACTGCGTCCTCGACGATCGGGCGGTACTGGACCCGGTCGAGGTACGGCCCGGATTGCATGTCCCAGTAGCCGTCGAAGCGATCGAGGGTGAGGTGGTGGTCCTTGGCCCACTCGACGAACCGGAAGGGGCCGGTCCCGACCGGGTTGCGCCGGAGGTCCGATCCGAACTTCTGGACGGCGGCCGGCGAGATCATCATGCCGGCCCGGTCGGTCAACGCGGCGAGCAGCGCGGCATCCGGACGCTTCAGGTTCAGCCTGAGAGTGTACGCGTCGACGACCTCGGCGCTCTCGACGTTGGCGATCTCCGCGCGGCGGGCCGAATTGGTGTCCGGGTCCTGCATCCGGTCGAAGTTGAACCGGGCGGCCTCGGCGCCGAAGTCGGCGCCGTCGTGGAACTTCACCCCCTGGCGCAGCTTGAAGACGAGCGTATGGTCGTCGATCTGCTGCCACGACTCGGCCAGGCCTGGCCTGACGTCAAGCTTCTCGCCAAGCATCACGAGCGGCTCGTAGATGTTGTGCAGTACCTGGCGGTCGGTCTCGCTGCCCGAGACGTGCGGGTCCAGCGTCAAGGCGTCGACGGACAGGCCGACATCGAGGTGGCCGCCCTTATTCGGCGCCTCGGAGGCCGCCGCGCCGCCCGTCGATGCTGCCGGATTGGTCGGGGCAGCCGTAGCCGGCCTGGTCGTGTCGGCCGAGCGTGGCGTGGCCGGGGCGGCGAGCCGGCCCTCGGCGGATGTCGCGGGCGCCGTTTGCGGGGCGCAGGCGGCGGTCAGGGCCAGCCCGGCGGCGGGCAGCACGCAGCCGCGCAGGAAGCGCCGCCGCGACAGCGTACGCACCGCCTGAGCAGTACCGATCGAGGGCATGGGGCTCCCTGTGACCTGGGATGACGCCGCGTTGCATCTTCGCGACAAATCGTGCAAATTCTATCAGTTTGGCGTCCAGACGACCGAGCCGCGACGCTCAAGGGGTGTAGCGCGTGGCTCTCATGGGCGTCAAGACTTCTGTTGGGCCTGTTGCCGAACTCAGTTCGGGGTGAACGGCTGGCAGTAGCAGCAGACGTGGTGGTCCGGCCCGAGGTGGAGGGGGAGGCGGGCGCCCGAGAAGAGCCCGCCCGGTCGAAGTGCCAGGGCCGT
>JALYGH010000202.1 GCA_030777205.1 Chloroflexota bacterium | reverse complement strand
GAGGACACGCCGGCCATCTTGGTGACGGTTGGCGCCAAGGATGCGCCCGAGGAAGGGGCGCGCATGTCGATCGTCGAGGGCACGGGCGCGGCCGGTAACGCCCGCGTCACCGACCTGGTGCCCGATCCGGCCGGCGCGTGGGTGGTCGAGCGCGTCTACCCATCCCCGGAGCATGCGGGCTACGTCTCGGTCTACCTCGAGAACCCGAGCCGCCCCGACCTTCCAGACCGACCCTGAACGCCCCGTAGCGGCCCGCCACGCGGCCTGACGGCCCGGGTGGCGTCGGACCAGCCGGGCCGCTCCATGCTCGGCCAACCTGCCTGCCGGTGGACATCGCCGCAGTCCGGCGGTAGGCTACTGTCATCTTGAAGCCCAGGGGGGCGAAGGGGGGCACCCATGCCTGACAAGGGGCCCGGCAGCAAAGGCGGGGCGAAGAAGCCGAAGGGCGGGAAGGCGGCCACCAAGAAGGGCGCCGCCGGCAAGCAGTGACGTCGTGACACCGACTGTGGGGGGAGCCTGATGGTCGAGGATCCGGTCTGCGGCAAGAGCGTCGACCCCGAACGGGCGTCGTGCAAGAGCGAGCATCGGGGGCAGACCTACTACTTCTGCTCGCTGCGATGTAAGCAGCTCTTCGACGCGGAGCCGCGCGAGTACGTTGCCTCCTAACCCAGGGCCATGCGCCCGGGGCCGTTGGCACGGCTCGGATGGCTGCTGGGATGTCCACATGCCGAGACTCCCACGGATCACGGCCCGGGAGCTGCTGCGGGCGCTGCGCCGCGACGGTTGGTCCGTGACGAAGGTGGGCGGCAGTCATCATCGGCTCGAGCACCCGAATCGCCGCCAAAAGATCACCGTCTCGGTCCACGCGGGTGCTATCGTGAAACCGGGGACGCTCCGGGACATTCTTGATGATGCCGGTATGACGGCCGATCGCCTCCGTGAGTTGCTGTAGGAGACACCATGCCGCGTTACACCGTGCTCCTCACGCCCGAGCCCGACGAGGGCGGCTACTCGGTGCGCGTTCCTGCGCTTCCGGGGCTGCATACGCAGGGAGACTCCTACCGGGAAGCCGTCGAAAACGCCAGAAGCGCCATCAAGTTCCACCTCGACTGCCTCGCGGCAGAAGGTGAGCCGATCCCGGAACAGATGGAGGAGCCGACGTTAGTCCGGGTCGACATCTAGCCGACGCCGGCGTCACGGACCACGAGCCCCGGCTGACTGGCCGGGGCTCGTTTGTGCGCCTGAGCGGCCCTGAGCGGCCCGGCACGCGGCCACACGTGGCGAGAGGGCCGGGGATCGCCCCCGGCCCTCTCGCTCCTTGCCCGGTCGTCGCGGTTAGAAGTTCAGGAACGTCTCGCCCTCGGTCACTTCCGGTGGGCTGATCGAAGCGCCGCTCATGTTCTGGCGCACCCACTCCGCGGCGAGCCGCGTCGATTCCTGCGTCCCCGCTTGGTCGTCGCAGACCGTGATCGTCGCCACCGTGCCGTCGTTCGCCCGCAGCGCATAGTAGGCCCGGAACCCCGGCACGCCGCGCAGCAGGTCAACGACCTCTTGGCGGCGCTGGGTCAGCGCATCCGCGAGCTGCCCCCCTCCCGTGTACCGCCGTACGACCGCGTACATGGTCCACCCCCTCCGGTGGTCTCGGCCCGGCACGTCGTCGGGCCGGTACTTCCACGATACGCCCGCCTGTCAAGCCCGTGGGAGCGTCCTAGCGGCCCGCCGCGCGGCCACACGGCCCGGCTTGTATGCATGTACTGGCCGGGCTTCTCTGCGCCCGCGTGTCAATCCCCGGCGCCGGCGAATGGATTGTCGACGACGAACCGCCAGAGCCCGTTCTCCTGCCGGCGCACGATGTCCGCTCCCAGCCCGGCGAGTTCGACGGGGCTACCACCAGGGTCGGTCCCCGTGAGGGTCCATCGTGAGCACACCAGGGCCAGGTCGCCGGACTCGACGCTCTGCGTGACGTTGACCGTCAGCCGCGGCTTCAGGGCGAGGAACCCGTTCAGGACCTCGCGGATCGCCTCGCCCCCCGTGACCGCTTTGCCCGGCTCGGGGACGAACGTCGCGTTCGGCTCGTAGAGCGCGAGGGCCGCCTCGACATCGGCGGCGTTGAGGGCCTCGATGATCTGCACGACGACCTCATCGGGGGTGCGAGCTGGCATGGCGGGTCCCTCCTGCTGCGGTCCGGCACCACCGCGCGACGGTGCGCGGTATCGCTAGCCTAGTGCGGACCGCCGGCATGCGCAACTCTCACGGGGGCGACCCGCCGGTACTGCCCACTCCGGCCCCCCGCGGCGCTCGCGCCGGCATCCTCCACGGTTGTAGGGTGGACCCTGCAATGACAGCGAGTGCTCGGGAGGCTCCAGCAGGCTACAGCTTGCAGGATGCCGCGGCCGTGCTCGGCATCTCGGTGAACACCCTGCGCCGCCGAATCACCGAGGGCCAGGTACGCGGCGAGCGCGTCCGGCGGCCACAGGGCTACGTCTGGCGGGTATACCTCGACGACGAGCACCCTCCAGAACAGGAGGCTCCTAGCAGGCTCCAGCAGCCTGCTACGCCGCTCGCCCAGGCCGAGGCGTTGGCCACGCTGATCCAGGCCACGCTGACGCCGATCATCGCCCCGCTCGTGGCCGAACAGGCGGCGCTCCGGCAGACCGTCGAGCGCCAGGCCGGCGAGGTGGCGGACCTCCGCGAAGAGCGCGGGCGGCTCACCGCCGAGCTGCAGGCCGAGCGGTCGGCGCGTCAACAACTGTTGACAGAGCGGGACGCGGCCGAACGCTCCCGACGCCGGGAGGCACGGCGGATGGCGCTCGCCTTGGCCGTCGTCGCGACGCTGGCGCTCGCCGCCGCGGCGACGCCGGCGTGGGTGCGATGACCGACGACCGCCTCATCCGTCTGAGCATGACCCGCGCGGCGTTGCACCACAACAGACTCATCACCGTGGATGCTTGGAACGCGGCGACGCCCGAACAGCGGGCGCAGCTCGGGCCGGACCAGCGCGCCTTCGTCGAGCGGGCGATCCGCGACGGCCAGGTCGATGTACTGACAGCCCTGTTCTCCGACGCCATCGCCTGGGGTGTCGCGGTCAACCAGAGCGGCGCGGACGAGCGGCTGCTGACGTTCAAGTACCGCGCCGACGACCCGGAGGGCGAGCGGCGGGCTTGGGCTGCGATCAGGGCAGCTACGCGGTAATCCTCGCCGTCCTGGCCGCCCTGCTACTCGCGGCCGGCGCGGCCGGCGTGGCCGGGTGGGCGCGGTGAGGCGCCGCCTCGGCCGCGCCGGATCTCGCGCCCCACGAGGTGGCCGAGCGTCGCCACGCTGGCCGCGGCCCGGCGGGTGCGCTATTGTCTCGGGCAGGACGCGGTGTCGCGACGTCGCCGGGGGGACTGCCGGTGTCGGAGGATTGCTCCTATTGCGGCGAGCGGCGGCACGACGTGCGCCGCTTGGTGACCCTGCCGGACGGCCGCGGCGTCGACATCTGCGACCGCTGCCTCGCGTTCGGACAGCAGCGGTTCGGTGGAGGAATGCCCCCGCGTCGCGTCGGGGAGGTGTGCACCGATCCTCACTGCCGCGTCTGCACGGCCGCCGAGCACCCGCCGCGACCACCCGCTCGTCCGCCACGTGCCGGACCTACGTGGCAGTAGCTTCGGCACTCGGGGATCCGGCCGGCCATGGGCAGCATCAGGGCGGGGTGGCGGTGGCTGGTGTGCGTCCTGCGGCACCGCCGCGCGCACCGTCGGTTCCCGCGCTACCTCGGCGGCTGCGGGCGCTGCTTGGCATGCGGGCACGGGTGGGAGTAGCGACCGGCTGGCGCCCACTCGCGGACAGCGGGAAGGCCCGCCGAGGCGGGCCTTCCCGATACGCGGCGCACGAAGCGCTCAGCCGATGTGGACCCACCGCGTGATCTGGCCGTTGCTCTCCCAGTACGTCCGCTTGTTCGCGATCTGCGGGTCGGTCATCGCCGGCTGGACGGTGCCGCCCGTATCCGTCGCCCGCGAGGTGATGGCGTGCTCGCCGGGCGCGGCATCGGGCCAGGGCAGCGACCAGAATTTCCAGGCGAACTCCGCCCCGGCGCCTTCGGTGATGGTGGCGGGCATCCACGGGCCGTCGTCGACCTGGACGTCGACGCGCGCGATCGGGGCGCCCCAGGCCGCGCCCATGATCTTGTGGCCGCCGTCCAGCCGGCTCACCCTGGCCGGTGCGGACTTCAGCAGCGTCTTGGCCACGAGGGTCTCCGTCCAGACCGGCTGTCCGTCCCGCTGCTCCTCGCGGATCGTGACGTAGTCGCGCGCCATGAAGTGCCCCGCGAAACGGGTGTCGATCACCTCGATGCGGTCCAGCCACTTGACGTTGGCGACCCCGTACCAGCCCGGTGCGAGC
>JALYGH010000201.1 GCA_030777205.1 Chloroflexota bacterium | reverse complement strand
CTTCGCCGGCGGCCCTCCTCATCACCCTCGGCCTCCGGCGGCGCACCCCCGAGCCATAAAGCACGGAACGGCCCGGGTCGCGTTGGGTACCACCCGGGCCGTCAGGCCGCGTGGCGGGCCGCTCAGGCACATTTGGTGCCCGCCGGCCAAGGCGAACCAAGAGAGGGCCGCCACACTGTCGATTCGGCAAGTTTGCACATGTTGCGCCTCAGGGATTGACAGGCAGGTGTACCGTGGGGATACGGTCCCTAGTGCGAGGCGCTCCCGCGACATGGATGCACGATTTCGCGTCAACTCTGACACTCTATGAGTACAAAGCCACTTCACGCCACACTTGGAGGACCCTCCACCGTGCCCTCGTACCTGCGCGAACCGTCCGACTCGGCGTGCTGGAACTGCGACCGAGGCGCCGACGAGATCGTCGACGCCACCCTACACCTGCCGTCGGGCGACCAACTCAGCTACCCCCTCTGCCGCGATTGCCGCCGCTCCGCCTACCCGCGGGCGGCCGCCCTCGCCGGCGTCACGATCACGGCGCGGGCAGGTCAAACAGGCCCCACCTGACCGCGAGCACGACCGCCTCCAGCTTCGACCGCGCCCCGAGCGCGGCCACGGCGCCCGCCACGTGCCGCCGCGCCTCGGCGGGGTCGATACCCAGGTGGTCGGCCACCTCGGCGGTCGTCATCCCCGTCGCCGAGAGGCGCAGGGCCAGGTGTTCCATCGCGGTGAGCGTGCCCGACTGATGCAGCCCCATACCATCCCCCGAGGATATGCAGGCAAGTCCACGACCGAGTTCATAGCAACAGTCGCGCCACCTAACCCCAGCATCACCCGAACGCGACATCAAAACCGCGTGAAGAAAGCGGCCCCGGAGCCCACGGGATGGCTCCGGGGCCCTGCCGTCGTCCTCATGGGCGCGTCACGTGCCGGCACCGCGGTCCGTCCGGACCGCAAGCGTACGCCACTTGTGCGCGATGCCCGGGCATTTGGACAGCCGAGCCGGACCAGCATGTGCACCTTTACCGACGTGGGGCAGACGGGGCATCACGCGTAAGGAGTGCGAGATGAGGAGGAAGCGCGAGCAACCGCTCACGCTGGGCGACCGGGCCCGCAACAAGCTCAATCGGCGGGTCGGGACGATCGACGCCGCGGAGCGGGACGGAGATCGACTGCGGTACGGGCTGCACTACGACGAGGAGCCGCAGGACCATTTCCTCACGATGCCGGGGCACGACGGGGCATCGCTGCCGCCGGAGCTGATCGAACGAGCGTAGCCGACGAACACGAGGACCGGAGGACCCTCTCCGGTCCTCTCCGCGTCCTGACAGCCGCCCAGGGCGCTCAGGGGTCGATCGGCTCGCCGTGCGGGCACTGGTGGCTCTATTCGTGTCGGGCGGCGCAACTGACGCGGAAGACCCGGTTAGCACACCTGTACTAACCGGGCCGTTGGGCCGCCTGGCTGGGCGCCCAGGCGCGCTCAGGCCGGCGGCGCATCCGTGCAGAGGTCGACCAGGAGGTCGGCCGCGTAGGGCGCGAGGTAGGCGGTCGGCATGAGCGTGCTCGTCGGGGCGGCCCTCGAAGGCTGGCGACGGGTGAGGCTGGCCGTGCGCAGGCCAGATGATGAAGACTGCTGGTTCGCGGACTACGTCGAGGCGCTCGGCCAGACGGTCGGCGTCGCGGTCGACGTGCTCGACGCGGCCTCGTGCGCGAGCTGGCGCGCGTCGGCTGAGCGCGGCCGGCGGGCCACGGTCGTGCGCGGGCCACGCCATCGGGATTGCTGAAGGTATGGGGTGGACGTCCGCGTCGTGCTGCTCGTGATCCCGGCGCCGTGCCAGCGGGCTCGGTGACTACCCTGTCCGGCGCGACTACCGCACTCCCATCGCCGGCCCCGGCCGCAAGGACGGCAGCTGTCACAACCGACGGCATCTTGGATCTGCCGACCCTCCGCGGGGCCAAGCCGGCCCGGGGCCGAGCGAAGGGTGCTCCGACCAGGGCAGCCCTGGGGGACGTCTGCGACCAAAACGTCGCGATGACGTTCTCGCCGGCGCCGGACGAGCACGAGCGCGCCACATCCGTCGAGCGGCCGCTTGGCCACACGTCGGGCTCGGGTGACCGGTCCGGCATCCCGGTCGCCCAGGCGCAAGACATGATCAGCCCCTTCCACCCTCCGGATACCCGCGCGGTGCGGGCTCGCACGGCCGAGGAGAGCCCGGTAGTCAAGGTCTTCGGGAGCGACCTGCCGGCGGCGGCCTTCGCGGGAGGGAGCAGTCGCCCTCCCGCTGCCGACCGGCCGCTCAGCGGCGCGCCTACGGGAACCCACTTCCACATCGCGGGCCGGGGGAGCCCAACCACCGGCCGCGATGTTCTCGCCGCCGGTGATCGTCCGCGAGCGTCCTCGCCTTCCAGGTATGCGCGCCGCCGGAGCGTGATGCGGCAAGCGAGATCGCATCGTCGAGATCAGCAGTAATGCTACACTTGCCGGCCGTGGAGTCCGTCGGCATCCCCGCAACGCGAGTAGCCCGACAAGCGGGGGAGATGGGTTGGCCGCCCCGTCGGTTGGTGCGGCCTGCGATCCTCGCCGTCGCCGTCTTCGGGCTGGCGATGACGACGCGGCTCATCGCGTTCGACGTCGCCCTGACCGCCGACGAAGGCGACTGGATGCAGCGCGTCGTCCGTTTCGGCGCGGCGGTCGCGCGCGGCAACGCCGATGGCACCTACCGTACCGGCCACCCGGGCGTGACCGTCACCTGGATCGGCCTGCTCGGGATCGGGCCACAGCGCCTGGCCCCACTCGCGACGGGTCGTTACATCCAGGCGCCACGGCTGCAGCGAGCTCTGGGGTACCTGGAGGCACTGACGGCCGCGCGGCTCGGGATCGTCGTCGCGACGAGCGTGCTGGCCTCGCTGATCGTGCTGCTCACCTGCGAGCTCGTCGGGTCGGTGGCGGGAATGCTCGGTGGCCTGCTCCTGCTGCTCGACCCGTACGTCGTGGGAACCTCGCGGGTCCTCCACGTCGACGCCCTGCTGCCGTCGCTGATGACCGTGTCGGCCCTCGCCGGCCTCCTCTACTGGATCGGCGGCCGTTCGGGGCGCTGGCCATACCTGGTCCTCTCGGCGTTCGCCGGCGGACTGGCCCTCCTCACCAAGAGCCCGGCCATCTTTGTGGCGCTTTACTTCGGCCTGGTCGGCCTGGCGACGGCGCGGCCGTGGCGCGGGCCGAGCCGGCATTTGCTCCTGGCGATCGGCACATGGGGCGGCATCGCCGCGGCCGTCTACGTCGCGCTCTGGCCGGCCCTCTGGGTCGACCCGATCGGCCGGCTCGGCGACCTCGTCGAGTTCGCGCGCACGACCGGCGGGGCGCCGCACGAGCGAGGGAGCTATTTTTTCGGGCGCGCGCTGGCCGGAGACCCGGGACCGCTGTTCTACCCTGTCACGCTGGCGTTCCGCCTCGGCCCGATCGCGACGGTTGGACTGCTCGCGCTGGCGGTCGTGCTGCTGGCCGGGGCACGGCGCCATCGGTCGCTGCTCGCGCCTGCCGGGTGGCTGGCCGTGTACGCCATCCTGTTCGTCACGATGATGTCGCTCGGAGTCAAGAAGCTCGACCGCTACCTCCTGCCGGCGCTCATGCCGCTCACGATCCTGGCGGGGGTCGGGCTGTGGCTGGCCGTGTCGCGACTCCTGCGCGGTAACCTGGCCGCGGTCGCACTCGGCCTGGTCGTGGTAGGTCAGGCGGGGCTGCTCTCGCGGGCGTATCCGTACCCGCTGGCCGCCTACAACCCGCTACTCGGTGGGACCGCCGTCGCTCGCCAGGTAATGGTCGTCGGCTGGGGCGAGGGCTTGGAACAGGTGGCCGCGTACTTGAACGCCCGGCCGGACGCGGCGCGCCTCGACGTGGCCCTCACCTACGACAACGTCCTTCGCCCACGCTTCTCCGGGACGACGGTGTCGGACCTCCCCTACGTGTTCGAAGGGCCCGGGCAGGCCCGACCGCCGGTCGGGTACTTCGTGGTCTACGTCAACTCGGCGCAACGGGAGCTGGTACCCTCGCTCATTCGGCAGGCGGTCGAGGACGGATCGCCGGACTTCACCGCGTACGTCCACGGCGTGCCGTACGCGTGGCTCTACCGCGCGCCCGACCTGAGCGAGCGGGCGAGCGAGCAGTCGGTGCCTCTCGACGACGATCCCGACGAACGCCGATCTCCGAGAGGCCGAGCCCGCGAAGCGGTCGGGCCGACCGTCGAGAACGACAGGTTCCGCGCGTCCCCAGGGCGAACCATGTGAGGCCCGGTCACAATATTTGGCTTCCCGGTCGGGCGGCTCTCAGGAAGGCTTGGAGGCCGACCCGGAGGTCTTGCTGGTGCTCGAAGCGAGAGAGCAGGGTGAGTTGGTAGCCGAGGACGGCGTCGAGGGCGAAGCGCCGGGTGCGGACCAAGCCGCCCGTGGGGACCGGGCCGTGGGCGTCGAAGATGCCCTTGAACTGGCCGTGGAAGTGCTCGATGGCACGGGAGCGGAGCTGATGGAACAGGCGGCGGACCTCGACGCCGGCGTCGGGGCGCGGGTAGCGGCCACGTCGCGTGGCCACCAAGAGGCGGCTGGTGCCGGCGCCATGGTCGCGGACGGCCGGGTCGTTGGAGTGGGTGCCGCCGAGGACGACGCCGGCCTCGAAGGGCGGCTCGTCGAGCAGGCGCGGGGCCGGCTCGTTGTCGCGCGCGACTCGAACACGTCGGCGACGGCGTCGCGGTACGTGACCACGATCTCCCCAAGCGCGCCGACGTCGGGGGAGAGGCGCGGCTCGGCGAGACCGCGCCACGCGTCTCCATTCGGCCGGCCGGTTTCTCGGAACGTCACGGTCGTCGCGTCGCCCACCCCCAACCGCCGATGAGCGGGGGGCACGTGGACGGCGTACGCGAGCCCGGCGTCGGCGCCGTCGTACCCCACCTCGACGCGGGCCTCCACATCGAGCGCCGGGCCGGAGCCGACATTCCGCAACTCCACGGCGAAGCGGCGGAGACTCGGACGCTGTCCGGTGGCCTCGTCGGACACCGTCTCGGCGACGATCGCCGGCCCCACGGCATCCCGTTGCCGGCGATGAGCCCGGGCGGCCGATACTCGCGCCGCCGGCGCCGTGCGTCGCGGCTGCCAGGCGTAGGAGCCGGTGTACAGGGTGACGACGGTGGTCACGGCGGCCGCACGCGCCACGGTGCCGTCCAGCCACCCGGCCTGCCACGCGGCGAGGACGAGCAGGGCGGTCCCGGCCGCGCTCACGATGCTCGGGACGAGGGCTGTCATGGCAGCTCGGCGCATACCCCTACCCGGCGCCCCCACGGCGCGGCGTTCGGGCTGGGCGGGATCGGTTCGGGGAACGGGTCGCGAGGCTCGGCGATCGGCGCGGTGCCAAGGGCGTACGCCGCGCAACGTGAGCGAGACGAGTGCTCCGATCGGCGGCCGATTCGAGGGTGCTCGTCGCCTGCTGCCGAACGGCCTCCGGGCCACGGGATGAGCGGCGTGCCCACCCGGCTCGGGGGAGCCACATTGACGGCGCCCGCGCGTAATTCTATGCTGGCCGGGAGGCGGGCGCGACGGCGCGCAAGGGAGGGACAGCATGTACGCGCGGATGATTACCTGGCGACTAGGGGCCGAGGACCGAGCCAGGATGGAACGGGTGGCCGATGAGGCGTCCCGGCGGGTCCGGGGGATGGACGGGTTCCGCGGCGTGACGTACCTGGCCGATGACGCGGCGGGGGATTACGCGAGCCTGACCGTCTGGGAGAGCAGGGAGGCCGCCGACGCCGCCGGCCAGGCGTCCGCGGAGCAACTCCGGCAGATCGCGGCCGACCTCGGCCGGCAGCCGGAGATCCGGACCTTCGAGGTGTACGAGCCGCGGGCCTGAGCCGCTCAAGTGGCCCGAGGCTCATTCGCGCGGGGCGGGGCCGATCCGACCCTCGGATAGCTTCCGTGTCGATACGTCGCGGCATCAGGGAGGCGGGGCCGTGGGCGTCGTCGCCCTGATCGGCACCATCGTCGGCGTGCTGCACACGCTCGGCATCTTCCTAGCGGACAGGACCGGAAGGGAGGCGCCGTGACGGAGCGCTACGCGTTCGATAATGCCACGCCGCGCGAGCGGGAGCGACTCGCCGCGCTGGAGGCGGTGTTCGACCCCCTGGTCGTGCGGCACCTGGAAGGCGTGGGCGTCGGGGAGCGCTGGCGCTGCCTGGACGTCGGCGCGGGGGGCGGCTCCATCGCCGCGTGGCTCTGCCGGCGGGTCGGACCCGGCGGGCGGGTCGTGGCCACCGACCTCGACACCCGGTTCCTGGCGGAGCTGGCGTTGCCGACGCTCGACGTCCGCCGCCACGACATCCGCCGCGACCCGCTCGAGGAGCAGGCGTTCGACCTGGCCCACGCGCGGCTGCTGCTCGAGCATCTGGCAGACTCGGAGCACGCGTTGGCCCGAATGATCGCCGCGCTCAAGCCGGGCGGGTGGCTCGTGGTCGCCGACCTGGACTGGGTGTCGGCGGTCCCCGACCTCGCGACCGATCCGGCCGATGCCGAGCTCTTCTCCCGAGTGCAGCGGCTGGGGCTCGGCCTGATGGAGACGGGGGGCTTCAATCCGGCGTACGGCCGCCAGCTTCCTCGACTGCTGCGTACCTGCGGGCTGGTCGATGTCCGGGCGGAGGGACACACCTGGGTGGCCCAGGGCGGCTCGCCGGGCGCGACGTGGTGGCGGCTCACGTTCGGACGGCTTTGCGAGCGGTTGCTAGCGTCCGGTGCCCTCACCGAGCAAGAGGTAACGAGGGTACTGGCGCTCGTGACGGACCCGGACTTCGCGTTCCTCTACCCGACCCTGCTGGTGGCCAGCGGGCGCAGGGCTGCCTAACCACGTGTCCCCGCGCGGTGGCCCTGACCCCATCCGGTCACGCTGAGCACCTAGGGCCGGGCGTGCAC
>JALYGH010000200.1 GCA_030777205.1 Chloroflexota bacterium | reverse complement strand
CGCTGGCACTGGTCGGCGCGACCGTCGCGATACGCCGGCGCCGTGTGCTGGCCGTCGCGCTCGCCGCGTGGCTGCTGGCGGGGGCCGCGGTGCTCCTCGCGTACTCGCCACTTTGGCCGAAGCACGTCGTCTACTTGCTCCCGCCGCTGGCCATCTTCGGCGGCGCGGCGGTTGGCGACCTGGTAGCTGTGGTCGCCGCTCGGGCGACGCGCCCGTGGCGGTCCCTCGTCGCGGTCGCCGCCGGCGTGGCGGTCGTACTCTGGATCGCGGCGCTTCCGACGACCGTCATCCGCGGCGACCGGGCCCTTATCCAACAGCGCGCCGGCGGCGACGTGGCCCGCTATGCCGACGACCTGCGGATCGTGGCCGCCGCGACCGAGCCCGACGATTTCATCGTCATGGACGACGCCTACCTCGCGGCGCTCACCGGCCGCCTGACGCCGCCGTTCCTCGCCGACCTGTCGTGGAACCGGATCCTGGCTCGCGCGCTCACCCCGGAGCAGGCTATCGCCGAGACCCGGCGGTTCGACGCTCGGATAGTCGTCGTGCAGGACGACTACCTCGGCCAGTTCGGCCGCTACCTGACCTGGCTCGACCGCGAGTACGTCCTGGTGAAGTCGTACGCGCAGCGGAGGCCGATCCGCTTCCGTCGGGTCTACGTCCACCCGACTGTCGACCTCGCGCCGCTCAAGACCGCCCTGCTGGCCGGCCTCCAGACCAGGCTCGAGGCGACGATCGGTCCGGCGATCCTGCACGGCTACAGCCTCGAGCGGCGCGAGTGGAAGCCCGGCTCGCGGTACGGGCTGACCGTGTTCTGGGAGGCGCGCGAGTCGCGGCCGCCCGAGCATGCGCTGATGACCCGCCTGCGCGACGCGGAAGGCCGCGCCGTCCTGGAGCAGGAGTGGAAGGCCGGCGGCGCCGGCCAGGAGCTCCATTCCTGGGAGGCCGGTCGCTGGCAAGTTCAGGCGCTCCGCATCCTGGTGGGCGACGTGCCGCCGGGGACGTACACGCTGACGGTCGGCCTCGATCAGCCCGCGAGGGGCACCGCGGCGGATTTCTCAGAAGAGCTGCCGCTCGGTCCGGTGATGGTCGTGGCCGAGCAGCGCGACCCCGACGAGTAGGCGCCGGAGCATCCGACGAGGATTCGGTTGGTGCGCGCTGCCCGGCGGAGGGGATAGTCGGCCATCAGAATCGCGGCCGGGAGGATCGGGATGACCGTCTGGGGGCTGCTCTCGGACATCCACGGGAACCTCGGCCAGCTCGAGCGCGCCGTGGCCGAGTGTCGTGCGCGGGGCGCGGAACGCTTCGTGGTCCTCGGCGACAGCCTCGGCCGCGGGGATTCGGATGCCTGCGTGGCGCTGGTACGGTCGCTGGCCGACGTGGCGGTCGTCGGCAACCGGGATCTCGATTGGGCGGCGCGCGTCGGCGCGGAGACGCGGGCGTACGTCCTCGGCCTGCCGCGCACTGCCCGAGCCGACGACTTCGTCGCGGTCCACGGCGACGCGCGATTGGACCGCGAGGTGTCGTCGGCAGACATCAAGGGCGGGTTCGCCCGCACGCGGTCGCGGCTGGACTGCGAGGGCGCCCGGGTTGCGCTGTTCGGCCATACGCACCGAGCGCGCGTCTGGCGGCTGGCCGCCGACGCCGAGCCGGTCCTGCTCTATGATGCCGCGAGCGATGCGCGCGGGGCGGTCCTCGACATCACGGGCCGCGCCGGCGATCGTTTTGTCGTCAATGTCGGCACGGTCGGCCTGCCGTTCCCGGGCAAGGGCCCCAGCTCCTGCGCGGTCTACGACTCGACGGCGCGGACCGTCGAGATCGTGCCCCTTGGGCCGACACGCCCCTCCGACCCTGCACCCAGGCGCGGAAGGGAGCGGGGCAGGCCAGTCGCGGCCCGTTCGGCAACCGGGGCTCAGTCGATCGCGAACTTGACCGGCGCCGTCACCCGGTCCTGGTCGCGGTAGGCGACGATCGCGGCCTGCTGGCGCTCGACGGATACCCAGTTCACCTTGTACAGCCTGTTCCCGATGCGGAACGTCTCGCCGCGGTACAGGTGGTGCTCGCGGGGGTCGCGCGTGGAGCGCAGGGTCACACCGAGCACCCGGGTCTCCTCCGGCACGCGCAACTCCGACTTCAGCGTAGCGTAGACCGCCGTATCCGGGCTGCCAGCGCCCTCGCGGCGTTGAACGCTCGCCAGGGTGACTGTGCGGGTGGTCGAGCCGGCCAGATCCTGGCCGACGCCGACGCGGAGCAGCTCGTCGATCTCGGTGTCCTGCGCGAGCGGGTCGCGGGGTGGGTGGGCCGGGTCGAACGTATCGCGAACCCGATGGGCGGCTGCCCCGATCGAGTCCACTCCCCGCTGGAATGCCGCGCCGACCTGCTCGCCGACGATCGCCGTCGACCGCCCGCCGACGCCGATCAGGCCGAGCAGCCCGACGAACAGGGCGAGCAGGATCGCCAGCATCGTGAGCTTGAGCGCCAGCCCGACGATGCCGGACGCAACGCCGAGCGCATCGCGGCGCGGCGGGGCGACCGACTGGAACCTGGTGGGCGTCGACTCGAAGGAGGCCACGGGCGCGTGGCTGGCGGGCAGGTACGGCTCGACCCGGGCCGGCGGGCCGTGCTCGTGATCACCTCGCCCAAACGGGGTGTCGGCTGCCATGTCGCCCCTCATGTGGCAGAGAGCGTGCCGCGGCCAGCCCCTCGCGCCGGCCCGCCGCATCGTTGCGGAGCCGTGCGGCTCGGCGGTGGGTCCGCTCAGGCCGTCGCCGGCGGGGATGTCGTCGTTGGCACGGTAGGCGCCGGCGCGCGCCGGCGCCCAAGTCGTCCGCGCCAGAAGCGGCCGAGCAGCCACAGCTCGAGCAGGACGCCGACCCAGATCGGCGAGAAGATGAGCAGCCAGATGGCGAGCGTCGCCAGAGCACGCGCCGCCTGCCCGAGCGCCCGCACGGCCTCGGCAACCGTGTCGCCGGGGTTCCAGCCCGCCCGTGCGAACGTCCCGACCTCGCGAATCGTCAGCGTGATCGTCGCCATGTCGGCGCGCCGCTCGAGCGCCTGCTTGCGACCCTGGATTTGCTCGATCTGGCCGCGCACGCTCGTCAGCTCGCGCTGGATCTGGAGGATGTCTTCGACGCTCGTGGCGCGCTGGAGGAGCGCCAGGAGGCCTTGCTCGCTGGCTTGCAGGTTCCGCAGCCGCGCCTCCAGGTCGACGTACTCCTCGGTGATGTCCTGGGCCTGACCCTGCTCCTCGACGACCCGCTCGGCGAGGGCGCGGAGGCGAGCGAGCGTCTCCTGATACGTCGCCGAGTCGGACGGGACGCGGAGCGTGACCGTCGCCGTCACTCTGTCGCCGTCCTGGCGCAACTGCGAGCCCGCCACCAGCCCGCCCTGCTCGTTCGCGATCCGTTCGGCCTGGCGGAACGCCTCCTGGACGTTCTGGACGGCGATCGTCATGCTCACCGTGCGGATGATCATGCGGTCGAGGGACGGGAGGTTCTGGGCCAGGGCCGCGTCGGCGCTGCCCTGGGC
>JALYGH010000199.1 GCA_030777205.1 Chloroflexota bacterium | reverse complement strand
CGCCGGAACTCCGCGAACGGGTCGTAAGAGAGGAGCATGTTTACCCGCGCCGAGAGCAGGCCCCGCCGCTCGGCCTCCTCGTACAGCTCGACGTCGCGCGGGCCGACCAGCGCGTCGCCGAGTGACGTCAGGCCGGCCGCATGGAACATCGCCAGCGCCCGGCGCAGCCCGTCGAGCCGCTCCTCCAGGCCGGCCGCCGGTACGATGGTCGGCCCCGATGCAACGGCCGGGTAGGCGAACTCGAACAGCGCCCGCTCGTAGAGGACGCCGTTCAGGCGCCCGGCGGCATCGCGGCCGTACTCGCCGCCCGGCGGCGCGACGGAACCGTCGTCGAGCCGCCCCAGCTCCAGCGCCTTCGAGTTGACGACGCCCCAGTGGCCGGCGACGTGGACGACGAGAACCGGGTGATCGGGCGCCACCTCGTCGAGGTCCCAGCGGGTCAGCAGCCGCCCCTCGGCCATCTTGGCGTCGTCGTAGCGGCTGGCGCGGATCCAGGAGCTCGGCGCGGTCGCGAGGGCCTGCTGCATCACCCGCCCGGTCAGCTCGGCCAGCGAGCCGACCGCCGCCGGCGACACATCCAGGTTGAGGAGGTCCTCGGCGACGATCGATGGATGGATGTGGGCGTCGTTGAAGCCGGGCACGATCACGCCGTCCTCGACGTCGGTCGTCGGCGCGCCCGGGAATCGCGCGACCAGCTCCTCGCCCGACCCGACCGCCACGACCTGCTCGCCGACGACCGCGAACGCCTCGGCCAGCGCGCCGGCGAGCGTCAGCACGCGCCGCGCTCGGAATATCTCGGGCGTCCGTACGGGATCCCCTGTTGGTCCCGACCCTGCCGTCCGATCCGTCATGCTGGCCTCCTCGCCACGTACGGTGGGCGACATGGTAGCCGCCAATCGCCACGCTCGGGCACCTGGAGTGCCGCGCGTCAGGTCGTCCGGACCTCGGACGGCAGCATCACGCGGAGCAGTTCAGTCGTCCGCCCCGGGATCGACGAAGTCCTTCAGGAGCAGAACCTGGAGGTCGACTATCCGCCGCAGCTCCCTGTCGTTCGTGACGAACGCCGTCGCCCCGTGCTGGAGGCAGACGGCGACCTGGAGGGCATCGACCGGACGGAGCCGGTAGGCCACGCGCAACTCGGCGGCCCGGCGAGCCGCGTCGCGATCGACATCGGCGACGACCAGGTGCGGGTACATCCCCAGGAGCACGTCGTACTCGTCCGCCACGTCGGGCCTGCCGAGTTGGAGAGGCTTGACGGCGATCTCCATCAGAGTCAGGACCGGGGTCACACCCTCGAACGCGCCCGCGGCCAGCTCAGCGAGCGCGATGCCCGCCGGCCCGGCGAAGTGCGTCGAACCCTCCAGGTGGTAGATGAACACCGACGTGTCGATGCCGACGCGCCGGTGAGACCGTAGGGTGGCCGCTAAGGCCGCCACGCCTCGCGCTCGCGCCGGACGTACTCCCCCGGATCGACGCCCTGCCAGACGTCCCGATGGAGGCCGCGCAGATGCTCCGCGTAATCGCGCGGCTCCGGCACGAGTACGATGTGCCCATCCCGAACCTCCACGAGCAGATGGTCGCCGGCCTTGATCTCGAGTTGCTTACGGGCGCTCGCGGGTACCGCGATCTGATGCTTGCTGCTGACGCGAACGCGTAGGGCCACCCTATCCTCCGCACTGCGATGCTGCGTTTAGCAGTATAGCCCTCTTGCTAAGCATCTTGCATCGGCATGGCCGACGCGCCAAGCTCCCCGGTAACGGGATAAGAGTGGTACCCACGCGGGTCGGGTGGTACGCGACGTGCCCCCATAGCCCGGCGATCGATATGACGCCGAGCGTCGAGGCGCGGTGCCCTGACTACCGGACCGCGCCGGTGGAGGCCAGATGGACCAGGACAAACAGCAGAATGCCCCTGACAGCCGCCCGTTCGCCAACTCGGAGCGCGCCTCGGACGAAGAGGTAGCTCGCCTCGCCGGCGGCTCCGCCATGAAGCCCGCCTCGCCGGGCGCGAGCGTGCCCTCGGGCGGGACCGAGCACGAGGCGGACCCGCACCCGTTCGCCACCTCGGAGCAGGCCACACCCGAGGAGGTCGCCGAGCGCGCCGCACACGGCCCCTCGCACCTGAACGAGGGCGACCGGTAGGCCGCCCTCCCCGCCTGTTACGCAACCGAGGAGGCCTGCGGCACTCGCCGCGGGCCTCCTCGTATCCGGGACGATTGCCGGTCAGTTCGCGCGCCGATCGTCCCCGATGTGCGAACGGGCCGCGCGACTGGGATGAGACCAGGCCGCGTCAGGCCTCGTCCCGATCACGCGCCGTGGGCGATTGCCGCCGGCACCGGCGGGACGTCCTCCACCTTGATTCCGAGGCCCTCGGCCACCCGGCGGCCGTACTCCTCGTCGCACTGAGTGAAGTGCCAGACCATCCGCTCCTGGATGTCCTTGTTGCACTGCTTCAGGTTCGTCACCAGGTTGCTGATCAGCTCGTCCCTCTCCCACTGGGCGAAGGTGCGGTACCGCTCGCCGGCCTGGGCGTAGTTGTTGGTCCGGCTGATCTCCTTGCGTATGACCTTGCCGGATACCTCCGGCTCGTGGGGCGGGGCGGTTGGCCTGACCTCCTGCGGGCCGCCGCGGCTGGTCGGCTCGTAGTCGACGTACGGGTTCGCCCCGTTGCCGACGCTATCCACGTAGTACGTCATCTGGCCGCCGCGCTGGTTCGTGTTGACCTGGACTCGCGGCGCGTTGATCGGCAACTGGAGGTAGTTCGGGCCGACCCGGTAGCGCTGGGTGTCCGAGTACGAGAACGTCCGCCCCTGGAGCAGCTTGTCGTCCGAGAAGTCGAGCCCATCGACCAGGACGCCGGTGCCGAACGCGACCTGCTCGACCTCGGCGAAGTAGTTCTCCGGGTTCTTGTTCAGGACCATTTTGCCGACCGGCCGCAGCGGGAACTGCTCCGGCGGCCAGATCTTGGTCGGGTCGAGCGGGTCGAAGTCGAGCTCCGGGTGCTCACCGTCCTCCATGAGCTGGACCTGGAGCTCCCACTCGGGGTAGTCGCCGCGCTCGATCGCCTCGTACAGATCTTGGGTGGCGTGGTTGAAGTTGGTCGCCTGAATCTGGTTCGCCTGCTCCTGGGTCAGATTCACCTCGCCCTGCTTCGGGATCCAGTGGTACTTGACCAGGATCGCCTCGCCCTTGTCGTTGACCCACTTGTAGGCGTGCACCCCCGAGCCGCGCATGTGGCGGTAGTCCTGCGGGATGCCCCACGGGCTGAACAGCCAGGTGATCATGTGCATCGCCGACGGCGACAGGCTCATGAAGTCGAAGACGCGGTTCAGGTCCTGGCGGTTGGTGACCGGGTCCGGCTTGAGCGCGTGGATAACGTCCGGGAACTTGACCGCGTCGCGGATGAAGAAGATCTGGAGGTTGTTGCCGACCAGGTCCCAGTTGCCGTCCTCCGTGTAGAACTTCACGGAGAAGCCGCGCGGGTCGCGAAGCGTCTCCGGCGAGTGGCCGCCGTGGATGACCGTCGAGAAGCGGACGAACAGCGGCGTCCGCTTACCCTTCTCCTGGAACAGGTTGGCGCGGGTGTACTTGCCGATCGGCTCGTCGCCGACCATCCCGGTCGCCTCGAAGTAGCCGTGGGCGCCGGCGCCGCGGGCGTGGACCACCCGCTCGGGGATGCGCTCGCGGTCGAAGTGGGAGATCTTCTCCAGGAAGTGGTAGTTCTCGAGGACCGTCGGGCCGCGCTCGCCAACCGTGCGGTTGTTCTGGTTGTCGCGGACCGGATGGCCCTGGCGGGTGGTCAGGAACGGCCCCTGGCCCGGTCCCTGCCCCTCGGTCGCACTCGTCGCCATCGGCTCGTTCGCCGAGCCGTTGCTCTTGCCGTTGGTCGCCCCGTCACTCATGGTGCTCCCTTCAGGTGGCGTGTCTCGCGGGCGCGGTGTCTCCAACGCCGTGCCCCGCGCCCGCGCGCGGGGCCGGCCCGTCGCTCAGATCAGCCGCACGTTTCGGGCCGGGCCCGTCCGAGCCCGGGCCGTCAGGAGGGCCCGCAACCGATAATTATTCTTAGGAAGGGCGAGGGACCCCGGCAAGCTGTCCACGCCATGATCCTGCTACGCTCCGGACCATCCATACGCCGGATTTCCCAAAGAATGGGTTCTCGGGCAGTGAATTCGGGGGCCGGCCGCGCGGAAGGTCGGGTACCGGAGCTGGGGAGGCCGCGATGCGAGGGAGTTCAGGGCCCCGGCACGACGCGACCCGGGAGGCGACGCGCGGAGCGCGACGAGGAGGGGCGACCGCCAGCCTCGTGGCCGCAATCCGCGGCTTGCCGACCGGCGAGCTCATCGGCCCGTCGGCGCTGCCCTGCGCCGCCCGCCGGTCCGCCACACCGCTCGACACCGGCTCGGCGTCTCGGCGTCCCCGGGCTGCCGGATCTGGTTCGGGCCTGGTATACTGATCCTCGCTCGGCGACTCGGAGGGGTAGCATAGCCCGGCCTAATGCGCCCGTCTCGAAAACGGGTAAGGTGTGACAGCCTTCGTGGGTTCGAATCCCACCCCCTCCGCCATACCGACCCGCTGCCGCCTGAGCATGGTGTTCGGGGGCGTTTTCGTCCCCGCCGTTGGGCGAT
>JALYGH010000198.1 GCA_030777205.1 Chloroflexota bacterium | reverse complement strand
GTGTAGCCGCCGGAGCCGCCGAGGCCGTGGCGGCGGGCGCGGGCACGCTGCCGCCGGGCGGCCCGCTTGCCGCCCCACGCGAATGGGGTCGGGTCGGCGTTCCAGCCGCGCACCGTCGCGGCCAGCTAGTCCATGACCTGCTGGTCGCCGAGCCTACGCGCCGTCACCGATGCCAATGGGACGGTACAGCCAGTAGCCGTCCAAGTAGCCCGCTGGTGTGTAGGACGACCTGAGCGCAGCGGTCAGGGCCGGCGACCAGCGGGCCCGCTCGGGCGGGGCCTCGAGCGGCATCGTCAGGATCACCAGCGCGAAGCGCCGGGCCTCGATCGCTTCGAGGATCGGGCGCTCGTCCCAGTGGCCCTGGCTCGCCAGCAGGTCGAAGATGACGAACTCGTAGGCGACCGGCTTGCCGGCCGCGACGGCCAGCGCGGGCTCGTCGGTCAGCACTTCGCCCGGCTCGGCGGCCACAAGCGGGGCCAGCGCAAGCTGGCCCCGGACCCCGGCGACGTCTCCGGCCGGCAGCTGGTGCAGCGCCTCGCGCGCGACGTCCTGGTAGCCCGTGATCGGCACGAGCAGCGAGCCAGCAACTAGCAGCGCGAGGCCGCATTCGGTGATCGCGGTCCGGGCGCGTGGGCGGGCGACCAGCCGACCGGCGAGCAGGCCAATGAGGGCGGCGGTGGCCGCGGTCACCTCCAGCCAGTAGTTCGACGAGGCCCCCACCTTGCCGACGCCCGGCAGCGTCAGCAGCGCGCCGAGGAAGTAGAATCGCCAGAGGCGCTCGCCAGGACGCGGCGGGAGTGAGAACAGTGCCGCGGCGGCGAGGAGGGGCACGCCGTTCAAGAACAGGAACCCCCCGAGCATGGTCCGCAGATTGTCCTCGTCGAAGGGGTTGGCGTTCGCCACGACGGTATGCCAGAGGAACCAGCCACCGGTGAGCAGCTGGGCCGCCAGCACCGTGCCGGCGAGGCCGACGGCGAACAGGCCGGCAAGACGGGTGGCAGCACGCCAATCAGGGTACACGGCCGCGCACACCGCGACCGGGGCGATCAGGTACGTCTGCTTGGTCAGGACCGCCAGGAGCAAGGGGAGGACCGCCAGCTGGACCCGCCCACTGGCCGCGAGGGCCAGGCCGCCGAGCGTCAGGCACAAGGCGAGCAGATCTACTCGGTGGAGCGGCCCCCATAGGAGGACGGTCAGGTTCTGAGTCAAGAAGAATCCACCGGCCAGCAGGCCCCCGAACCAGCGCCCACCCGCCCGCCGGACGCCGTAGACGAGCGCCAGGACCGCCCCGAGCGCGGACACGATCGACACGATCCGACCGGGCACATAGCCGTCGCCGAACAGCCGCTGGAGCCCGCCGACGAGCAGGTAATAGAGTGGCGTGTAGGCCGTCACCGCCAGCGGAAGGTGATCCGGCGCCGGGTACAGCGGCTCGCTCCGCGCGACGCGGCGGGTGAGGTCCAGGACGATCGACTCGCCGTACATGAACTCGACCGGGAGCGGCAGTCGCGTGGCCGCGTTCAGGCCGAAGACGACCAGATACGAGATGATCAGCGCGACGACGACGACCCAGACCGTCGTGACATACTCGGGTCGCTCCTGCTCCACCACGTCGTGCATGGTACCGCGTCGCGACGCGAGGCATCGGACGGCGTCCTCAGCTGGCATGGTTCACCACCCTGCGATTGGGGCTGCTGCAAGCCCGACGCGCGTCGGGCTTCCGTAACCGCGGGTGACTGGCGAGATTCACCGCACGCGCATTTCTGGAACGTTCGCCAAAGGCCTCCCCCGTGCCAACTGACCCACTAGCTCTCCTCGAAGCCGGCGTCGGTGAAGCGGAGGGCGCGGCAGTTCTCGGTGACCGTGCGGACGACGTGGTCGGGCGCGCCGTCCGGCAGGTCGGCCTCGATCTCGAGCGTGATGCGGACGCGCGCGCCGACCAGGCCGGCCAGGTGCTGGACGACCGCCTCGGCAATCTGCTGGCTCTGGGTGCTTACCCGCAAGGGATCAAGGGTGGCGGCCCCGTGGAAGCGGCGGAGGACGGTCGGCCTGGGGCCTACCGGCCGATGGCCGTCGCCGGGATGGGGGCTCGGGCCGACGCTCGTGACGCCGCCTGGGTGTTCGACGTAGTCGACGGCACCCTCGCGGACGGATAGCCGCCCTCCCTCGCGCTCACGGCGAGCGGCGTCGTCGGCGTCGAGCTGGCGGCGCGCCGCCTCGGGCTTGACGACGACGCTGTCGTTGTTCAGCACGACGCTGCCCGTCTCGCCGGCGCGCAGGCCGAGGTAGCGGGACGTGGCGATGTCGAAGGCGTCGGCGTAGGCGAACGCCTCGCTCTCCCAGGTCAGGCTGCCCACGCCGTCGCGGATCGCCGCCAGCAGCACGTCGGCGTCCTTCAGGCGGGGTAGGTACAGGTAGGTGGCGAAGTCGTCGCGGAGCTGCTTGACGCCGACGTGATCGCCGCGCCAGAGCGGGATGCGGTCGAGGTCGCGGCGGAGGTTGGTCGGGGCGTACTCGGCGGCGAGGAGGCCGTCGTTCTTGAGCCTGCGGGCGGCGCGGATGGCGAGGAGGTCGTCCCCTTGGAGACGGATCTCCTGCCACTCGACGGGTCCCTGAACCTCCTGCTCGGGGACGAGGAGCCAGGCGTAGGCCTCGGGG
>JALYGH010000197.1 GCA_030777205.1 Chloroflexota bacterium | reverse complement strand
CTGACCGCCTGGCCGCCCGTGAACGGCGACGAGGGCCGCGAGATGAATGCCTTCTGGGTCCATAGCGGGGTGGACCCATCGGCCCGCACGCTCGATCCGGTGTTCGAGCACGACCCGCTCTACAAGGGCGGGTTGCAGGGGCTGTCGACGGCGATCTCCTTCCGCTTGTTCGGCCTGGGACTGTTCCAGGGTCGGATCGTATCGCTCGTCTGGGGCGGGCTGCTCCTCTGGGTGACCTACCTCGCCGGGCGGCGGCTGTACGGGCCGGCTGCCGGCGGCATCGCCGTCCTGTTCCTGGCGGTCTCCCACCCGTTCCTCGTCTCCTCGCACATCGTGCGCCCGGACATCGTCGTCGCGACGCTGGTCGTGTTCGCGGTCTACTGCGCGCTGCGCGGCCTCCAAGAGGGCGGGCGGGACTGGCACCTGCTGGCCGGGCTCATGCTCGGGCTCTCGTTCGACGTCCACCCGAATACGCTGGCGTTCATGCCGCTGGTCGGGCTGTTCTACCTCGCGCGGTACGGCCGGCGGGCGTTCGTCGCGCCGGAGGCCTGGCTGTTCGCCGGCGGCATCGCGATCGGGGCGCTGTACTACGCGGCGGTCCGGATCGCCCCCGACCCCGCCCACTTCGCCGAGGCGTTCCGTTACTGGATCGGCGTGGACAAGCCGCCGCCGCTCGTCGCGCCCCGCGGCCCGAACCCGGTCGAGGCCGAGCTGGGCCGCTGGACCTCGTACTTCAGTAGCCGCCTCGTCGAGTTCGGCGTCTTGGCGGTCGGGGTCGCCTGGGCGGCCGCGCGGAGCCTGCGCGAGCGCCGGCTCGATCCGCTCCTCGGTGGGCTGCTGCTCGCGCTGGTCGTCTTCACGGTGCTCGTGAGCAGCAAGACCGAGTTCTACCTGATCCTGTTCTTCCCGCTGCTCGTGCTGCTGCTGGCCGGCGCGACGGGTGAGATCCTGAGCAGGCTCGACGGCTCGCGCGTCGTTCTCGCGGCGTTGATCGTCCTGCTGGCCGTGGCGGCGATGGGGTTCGAGGACAACTTCGGCGACATGAGCGAGGCGGCCTCCACCTTCGCCGGTCGCGACTACGATGCCCTCTCGCGTGAGCTCCGTGAGCAGATCCCGGCGGGCTCACGGGTTGTGGCCCCGCCGATCTTCTGGATAGGCCTCGCGACACCTCCGTACTACCTGGATTACGTCGACTTCTTCGTCTGGGAGCGCGTCCGGCGTGAGCGCGACGTCTCCTGGCCGGAGTTCCTCCGCGACATCGATCCTGACTACGTGATCCTGGACTCGAAGACCAAGTACGAGGCGTCGCGCAGCGACGACCGCTACCTGGAGCAGAACGCGGACCTCGTCGCCCAGTTCCGGCATGTCAATTACACGCGCGTCGAGGTGTGGAAGATGCGCGGCAGGGGCCAATGAGTCTCTCTTCGGCGGAACGCGTCACCACCTTCCCCCATCCCGAGCTCGCGCGCCGCCCGATCGTGGGCGTCAGTCCGGCCACCCGGGCCCGAGTGCTCGCGTTGACGAGCGCGCTGCTCCTGTTCCTCGTGAGCCTGTACCCGCGGGCGATCAACCTCGGCGGCTACCTGACCACCGACGAGGGCAACTGGATGGGGCGGACCGCCCTGTTCGCGCGCGCCCTGCTCGACGGCGACCCGGCCGGCACCTACCAGAGCGGCCATCCCGGAGTGATGACCATGTGGGCGTCGCTGATCGGGATGGGGCCGGAGAGGGCGCTGGCGCTCGGTTCGTACGTCCGACCGGACGGGCTGGAAAAGGCGCCGAACTACCTCGAGACGCTCCACCTGGCGCGGCGCAGCTTCGCCGTCCTGACCTCGCTGGCCGTGGTCCTGGTGGCGTTGCTCACCTGGCGGCTGTTCGGGCTCGGCCCGGCGCTGCTCGCCGGCGTGCTGCTGGCGCTCGAGCCGTTCTTCCTGGCCCACTCGATTGTCGCCCACGTCGACAGCAACGTCACGACCTGGCTCACGGTGAGCATCCTGTCGGCGCTGGTCTACTTCTGGGCGGGCGGCGGGCGCGGCTACCTGGTTGCATCCGGACTGGCGGCCGGACTGGCGTTCCTGAGCAAGGCGCCGTCGGCCTTCCTGCCGCTGTTCATCCCGCTCGTCGCGCTCGGCTCGCTGGTAGCGACGCGCCGGCTGGCCGACGGGCGGGCCTGGGCGCGCCTGGTGGCCGACGGCCTGATGTGGGGGCTGCTCGCGCTGGTCGTGGCGCTGGCCCTCTGGCCGGCGTTCCGGGCCGACGCGATCGGCACTCTCACCCAGATGATCGGCTACACCGAGGCGGTTGGCGGATCGGACCACGAGAACTACTTCATGGGGCAGCCGGTGGGCGACCCCGGACTGCTCTACTACCTCGTCTCGCTCGGCTTCCGCCTGACGCCGGTGACGATGCTCGGATTGGCCCTGCTCGTCGTCGGCCTGCTGCCGTTCGGGAGGCGGGCACCGGCCGGCTGGGCGGCGCGCGTCGGCATCCTGGCGCTGTTCTGCGTCCTGTTCGTCCTGATGATGAGCACGGCGCCGAAGAAGTTCGACCGCTACTTGCTGCCGATCTTCCCGACGCTCGAGATCCTCGCGGCGGTCGGGCTGTGGCTGGCGCTGCGGCGCCTGCCGGGCGCCCTGGGTGCGCGCGCGCTGCCGCTGGCGCTCGTCGTGGTCGGCGTTGCTCAAGCGGCGCCGGTAGCGCTCGTCTACCCGTACTACCTTGCCTACTACAATCCGCTGCTGGGCGGCGGGGCGGCTGCCCAGAAGGCGATCGTCGTCGGCTGGGGCGAAGGGCTCGACGTCGTCATGCGCTACCTGAACGAGCGCCCGGACGCCGAGCGGCTGACCGTTGCCGGCTTCTACCCGCGCGTCATGAATGCCCAGTTTCAGGGGTCGGTGCTGTCGGACAAGCAGTTCGACTACGCGATGGCCGACTACATCGTCCTGTACGTGAACGCCCGCCAGCGGGATCTCGCCGACCGCCTCCGGACCCTGACTCGCGGCAAGCGACCCGAATTGCTCGTCAAGATCAATGGGATCGAGTACGCGCGGCTCTACGCCGTCCCACCACCCACGCGCCGTGAGGCGGCCGGCACCGTGTTCGGCGACTCGGTGCGGCTGGAGCGATGGTTCCTGAAATCGGACGAGCGGCAGTACCTGAAGTCCGACGAGGTCAACCCGGGCGACACGCTCGAGCTGACACTCCGCTGGGCCCTCACCCGTCCGGTCTCCGAAGACCTGACGGCCGTCGTGCAGCTTATAGACGCTGGCGGAGCGCTCGTCGCGGAGCACGCGGTACCGGTGATCGGCTCCGACGGAGGCACGTCGCAGATGCGGCCGGGCGAGGTGGCGATCGAGGCGCACCGCCTGCCGCTGCCCCTCACCAACAACCGGTACCGCGTGGCGGTCGGCCTGCGCCAGGCGGACGGTACCTGGCTGGCGATCTCGTTGTGGCCGCCGGAGCTCGCGCTGGATGAGCGGCTGTCGGACACGATGGTCGTAGTCGACAGCGTCGTCGCGCAGTAACCGAGCGTCCCGATGGCGAGCACGACAGTCGCCGAACCGAGAGCGAGCGCGGAGCGGACCTCGCCGCCCTTCGCCGACCGTCCGCCCGGCCTGAGCGCGCCCCGTGGTCGGCTCCTCGCCTCGGCCGGGCTGGCCCTCGTGTTCGCCATCGCGCTCGCGGCCCGGCTGCTCGCCCGCGACGTCGTCATCACGGCCGACGAGGACAACTGGATGCGCCGGGCGGGCGGCTTCACGTACGGGCTAATGACCGGCCAGCTCGGGCGGACTTACCAGAATGGTCACCCCGGCGTGACGACCATGTGGGTGGCGACGCTGACGCTCGGTCCGGAACGGATGATCCAGTACGCCGACCGCGTCCACGGGCTGCGGTTGGTCGGGCGGGTGCCCGGCTTCTGGCAGGCGCTCGTGGACGCGCGGGTCGGCTTCGCCGTGGCGACCGCGCTGCTCGTCGGCCTGATCGCGGCGCTGACGTGGCGATTGGTCGGTCCGGGGCCAGGCCTGCTCGCCGGTGTCGTGGTCGGGCTGGATCCGTTCTCTCTGGCGATCTCCCAGCTCGTCCACATGGACGCCCTCCTGAGCGGCTGCATGGTCGCGTCGGTCCTCGCGGCGCTCGTCACCTGGCAGGGCCGCGGTGGACGCGGCTGGCTCGCGCTGAGCGGCGCGCTCGCCGGGCTGGCGCTGCTGTCGAAGGTGCCGGCCGTGTTCCTGCTGGCGTTCGTGCCGGCGCTCGGGCTGGTGCTACGGTGGTTCGGAGGATCTCGCGCCAGTCGGTCCGTCGTGGCGTCGGCTCGAACTCTCTCGCTCGACCTCCTGATCTTCGGCGCCACGTTCGTCGTCACGGTCGTCGCGCTCTGGCCGGCGATCTGGGTTCTCGGGCCGGTCGAGGTGTTCGGGCGTGTCGCCGAGTTCGCGCGCGAGACCGGGGGCCAGCCACACGAGCAGGGGACGTTCTTCTGGGGCGAGCCGCGCGCCGACCCCGGGGCGCTGTTCTATCCGGTCGCGCTCGCGTTCCGGCTCGTGCCCCACACCATCGTCGGCCTGCTCCTGCTGGCGGGATTCTGGCAGCGACTCCCGCGCCCGCACCGCTCGACGGCCCTCGCGCTGCTGACGTACGGCCTCGGCTTCCTGCTGATGATGACCCTCGGCGCCAAGAAGTTCGACCGCTACGTCCTGCCGATCTTCCCGGCGCTCGGGGTGCTGGCCGGCCTGGGGCTTGCCCTTGGGGCCGCCGGCCTGGGACGCCGCCTCGGGGAACGGTCGGCCTGGGCGACGCCGGCGCTCGGCACCTTGATGCTCGGGCTGGGGGCGTGGCCGGCGGCGGCGGCGTACCCGTACTTCCTGTCCTACTACAACCCGCTGCTCGGCGGCGGGACGGCGGCGCAGCGGACCGTGATGGTTGGCAACGGCGAGGGGCTCGACCAGGTGGCGCGCTGGCTGAATGATCGCCCGAATGCCGCCGAGCTGTACGTCGTCTCGCACTCGTTCGACATCCTCCAGCCGTTGATCGCCGCGTCCGGCGAGCCGCTCCGCGATCGTGTCCCGAGCAACGCCGACTATCTGGTCCTGTACCGTTTCCAGATGCAGATCGGGCACAGCGCGCGAGTCGTCACCGAGTACCTCGGCCGCGAGCCGGAGCACGTCGTCCGCATCGGGGACGTCGAGTACGCGCGGATCTACCGCGGGCCGAAGCAGCAGCGTGCCGCCGAGGTGGACGACCGGGAGCCTGCGGCGTGAGCCGGGTCGTGGCGGCGGAGGCATCCTGGGAGGGTGAGCGGAGCGGGTCGCTCGCGCGGAAGCCGCTGTCCTTGCCACTCGCGGCGCGCGTCCCGCTCGTGGCGCTGCTCATCTTCGCGCTCGCGCTCGCGCCACGCCTGCTCAACCGCGACCTGTTCCCGACGTCCGACGAGGATAGCTGGATGCGCCGAGCCGGCGGCTTCACCTACGGGCTGGCGACCGGCCAGCTCGGGCGGACCTACCAGAACGGCCACCCCGGCGTGACCACCATGTGGATTGCCACGCTTGCGCAGGGGCCCGAGGACGCCCTGCGCTTCGCCGACCGGGTCCACGGCCTGCGCTTCGTCGGGCAGGTACCTGGCTACCTGGAGGGGCTGGCCCAGGCGCGGATCGGCTTCGCCCTGCTCGGCGCGGCCGGAGCGTCCGTCTGCGCGCTGCTGCTCTGGCGGCTGTTCGGCCCGCTCGTCGGCGTGCTGGCCGGTGTGCTGCTCGCCCTCGAGCCGTTCCTGGTCGCCAACTCCCAGCTCGTCCACGTCGACGGCCCGCTGACCGCCTTTACGTCCGTCGCCGCCCTCGCCGCCGTCATCCGCTGGCCGGCCGGCGGCGCGCGAGGGTATCTGGCCCTGTCGGGTGTCGCGACCGGGCTGGCCCTGCTGTCGAAGACGCCGGCGGTCTACCTGCTCGGGTTCGTGCCGCTGCTGGCCGCGGCGGCGTGGCTCCGCCCCGACCACAGACGCACGGCGCCCCTCGGCGGCCTCGCCCGCGATCTCCTGCTCTGGCTCGCGCTCGCCCTCGGGACCGTCGTCGCGCTCTGGCCGGCCCTGTGGGCGCTCGGGCCGGCCGAGGTGTTCGGGCGGGTCGTCGCTTTCACCCGCGAGACCGGCGCCCAGCCCGACGAGGTCGGGAGCTTCTTCGCCGGTCAGGTATCCGGCGACCCAGGGCCGCTGTATTACCCGGTCGCGACCCTCTTCCGCCTCACGCCACTGGTGACGGCCGGGCTCGTCGCGCTCGCCCTCCTGGCAACGCACCTCCACCGCCGAGCCCGCGAGCGCGTCGGCTGGCTGCTGGTCTTCGGCGCCGGCTTCGGCCTGATGATGACGCTCGCCCCGAAGAAGTTCGACCGCTACCTGCTGCCGATCTTCCCGATCCTCATTGGACTGGCGGCGGTCGGACTGGCGGCCGCCTGGTCATGGCTGGTCGGGAGGGCAGCGGCGACGTCGCGGCGCCTGGCGCCGCTGGTCGCCGCCGGCGTGCTCGCCGTGGCGCTCTGGCCGATCGCGTCCACCTACCCGTACCCGCTTGCCTACTACAATCCCCTGCTTGGTGGCGGCGCGGCAGCGCAGCGAACGGTCATGGTGGGTAACGGCGAGGGGCTCGACCAGGCGGCCGCCTGGCTGTGGTCCCAGTCGGACGCGGCGGAGCTGAAGGTCGCCGCGCACTCCTGGGACATCCTCGCGGCGCTCGCCCCGATCGACGGCGAGCCGCTCCGCGAAGGCGTCCCCGGCGACGCCGACTACATCGTCACTTATGGGCGGCGGATCCAGATGCACCGCTGGGGGGTGTCGCTGGAGCGGTACCTCGCGACCAACCCGCCGATCTACACGGTCAAGATCAACGGGATCGAGTACGTGCATATCCATCCAGGCCCGAAGCGGGGGCGCCAAGCGTGAGTAGAGCGCTTCCCGTTGCCGATCCAGCAGAGGTGGCCGGCATAGAGCGGCCGGCATCCGTCAGCCGTCCCATCAAGACGCTCCGACCGGCACGCACAATCGACGTCGCCCGCGTCGCGCTGGCCGCGCTGGGCCTCTTCCTGGTGGCCCTCGTCGCGCGGCTCGGCGCGCTTGACACGTACGTCACGATCGACGAATCGCGCTGGGTCCAGCGGGCCTCCGACTTCGCGATGCGGATCACCGAGGGCGACGCCGCCGGGATGTTCATCATCGGCCACCCCGGCGTCACGACGATGTGGACGGCGTACCTCGGGCTGGGGCCGGAGCGAGCGCGCCACTTCTCGTATCTCGCAGGGGACGCCGACGCGACGCGACGGGAGGGATACTTCGACGCCCTGCTCGCCGCCCGCCGCCCGTTCGCCGTGCTGGGCGCGCTTGGCGTCGTGGTGATCACGCTCCTGGGCTGGCGGCTGCTCGGGGCCGGGCCGGCCTTGCTGGGCGGCCTGCTCCTGGCGTTGGAGCCGTTCCTGATCGCCCACGCGCGGGTGGCCCACCTCGACTCGACGCTGACGTTCTACACGGCGACCTGCCTGCTCGCCGCGCTCGTCTTCTGGCTGGCCGGCGGCCACTGGGCATACCTCGCGATTTCCGGTCTGGCGGCTGGGCTGGCATTCTTGACCAAGGCGCCGTCCGTGTTCGTCGTCGGCTTCGTGCCCCTGGTCGTCGGCTTCGTGCTGCTCCGGCGACGCGAGCGCCGACCTCGCGCATGGCTGCGGACCGCGCTCCTGCTCGCCGCTTGGGGCGGTCTGGCGCTGGCGGTCTGCCTGGCGCTCTGGCCGGCGTTCCGTGCCGATCCGCTCGGGACCGTCGTCCAGATGGCTCAGTTTACCGAGCGTGTCGGCGGTGGTGACCACGACAACTTCTTCTTCGGGCAACCGCTCGATGATCCTGGCCCACTTTTCTACCCGCTCGCGCTCGGGCTGCGCCTGGCGCCGGCCACGCTGGCGGGCCTGGTCTGCCTCGCCATACTCTGGCGACGCCTCCCCTCCCGCCGGCGCCCGATCGCCCTCACCCTGGTCGCGTACTGCGTCGGCTTCGGCCTGATGATGAGCGTCGCGCCGAAGAAGTTCGACCGCTACCTGCTGCCGACGTTCCCCTTGCTCGGACTGCTGGCCGGCCTCGGGCTCTGGCAGGTCGCGGGGGTCCTGGGCTCACAAGTTCGCCGGCGGCCCGCGGCCGCGCCGATGGCGGTCGCCGCCGGCATGGTCGTCGCGCAGGCGGCCGTGCTCGCGCCGGTCTTCGGCTACCCGCTGGCGTACTACAACCCGCTCCTCGGCGGCGGCGCGCTCGCCCAGCGGGCGATTTTGGTCGGTTGGGGGGAGGGGCTGGACCGGGTCGCCAGTTACCTGAACGATCAGGCGCTTCCGCTCGGCGAGCCGACCGTCGCGACCTCGTACCACCGGGTCCTCCAGGCTCAGCTTCGCGGGAGCGCCCTGCCGCTCGAGCGGGTGCGGATGGCGGACTACGTCGTGCCCTACGTCAACACGCTCCAGCGCGGCGCGGAGGGCGAAATCCTCGCGCCGTACCTCGCCGCGACTCCCGAGCACTCGGTCCGGATCAACGGGATCGAATACGCGCGCGTCTACCGCGGGCCGCACTACCCCCTCGGCGCTGCCATCGGCGCCGAGTTCGACGGGCGGCTGACACTCCTCGGCTACGTCGCCGCCCCGGGCAGCGGCGACGTGCGGGCGGGCGAGGAAGTCACCGTCTTGCTGCGCTGGGACCGCCCGGCGGAGCGTGGCGAGCAGGCCAACATCGCCCTCGTCGGACCGGACGGGGGGGCGTTCGTCCAGGATGAGCGCCCCGTCGGGGCCGACGGACCGGACGAGAACGGGCAGCCCGGCCAGCTCCACCGGCTGACCATCCCGAACCGCCCGCGCACCGGCGACTACCGCCTCGTCGTCCGAGTGACGGAGGGGCGCGGGCGTGCCGCGTTGCCGGTGACGAGCGGGCCGGCCACCGGCCCGGACGAGGTGACGCTCCGATCCTTCCAGGTGAGCGCCGACCGATGACGGCGGCACTGGGTCACGGTGGAGAGGCCCTGGCCCCGATCCCCGGCCCGGCGTTGCAAGATCATGGATCTATGGATACGGGCCACTCCGGGACCGGGGGTGAGGGCCTTCAGACCGACGCCGGTCGTCGCGTGCGCGGCCTCATCTGGGCGCCGCGCGTCGCCCTGGCCGTCGTGCTGGTCCTGGCGCTCGGCCTCCGCCTCTGGGGGCTCGACTGGCAGTTGCCCTGGCAGTTCCACCCCGACGAGGGGCACTACACCTGGAAGGCGATGGAGCTGCTGGAGCGCGACAGCCTGAACCCCCGGTACTTCCGCAACCCGAGCCTCTTCACTTATGTCCTCCTTGGTCAGTACAAACTGCTCGGCTTCGAGCCCGCCAAGGCGAGCCAGGCCACGACAACCGATGGCCACTTTCGACCGCCCTCCGGTGTGGCGTTCGTCGGGCGTTTGAACGTGGCGCTGATGGGCGCGGCGACGGTTGCGGCAGTCGCGTGGATCGGCCGGCACCTGCTCGGGCCGTGGACGGGGGTTCTGTCCGCGCTCTTCCTCGGCGTCGCCTTTATCCACGTCCGCGACTCGCACTACGCGACCAACGACGTACCGGCGACCTTCCTGCTGACCCTCTCCGTCGCGGCGTGCCTGGCGATCGTCCGGCGCCCGACGTGGCAGGCCTACCTGCTCGCCGGCCTGTTCGGCGGCCTGGCGACCTCGACCAAGTACAACGCGGGACTGTTCGTCGCGCCGCTCCTCGCCGCCCACGCCGTCGCGGTGTGGCGGGCGTGGCGCGGCGGGAAGCTCCCGCCTCAACCGGTCCGGAGCGCCGTTTTCCCCCTGGCGCTCGCCGGTGGCGTCTCGCTGGCCGCCTACTTGGCCGGCACGCCCCACACCGTCCTCGACTTCCCCAAGTTCTGGGCCGACTTCCGCACCCAGTCGAACTTCATGATGGAACGCTGGGAGGGCCAAGCAACGCTGCCGCCCGGCGTGCCGTACTTGCTCGCACTCGGCCAGGGCATGGGCTGGGTGATGCTCGGGTTGGCGGCGATCGGGCTGGGGCTGCTGGCGCGTCGCGCGCCGTCGGCGGTTCTCGTGCTCGCCGCGTATCCCATCGCGTACCTGCTGTTCATGTTGGCGAGCGAGCTATTCTTCGTCCGGTTCGCGTTGCCGGTCGTGCCCTTCCTCTGCATACTGGCCGCCTGCACCGTGGTACTCCTGGCGCGGACGGTGCGGGCCGCCGGGCGAGACGCGCCTATCGGGCCGGAGATTTCCGGGCGAGGACGCGCCGGTCTCGTCGGCGTGGGCCTGGTGCTCGCCGCGGTGCTCCAGCCGACGATGGACAGCGTGTGCCACAACCTGCTCGTGATGCAGGACGACACGCGGGCCCTGGCGACGCGGTGGGCTCTCGATAACATCCGACCCGGCGAGAAGGTGCTCGTCGAGGAGTACACGATCCGCGACGAGGTGCCCCGAGAGTACGGCCGTCCGGTCTGGGGGCTCGACATGGACGAGTTGGATGTGAATGGGGTGTCGCGGTCCGAGCCCACGGCTCCGCTGCGTGGCTCGGCGCGCTACATCATAATCTCGAGCTTCCAGTACGAGCGCTTCAGCCGGGGTCCCGGCCGCGCCGAGCGGCAGGGCGTCTTCTACTCCACGCTCGACCGCGACTGGCGACTGGTGGCCGAGTTTGCTCCGGGTCGCGGCAGTGAGCCGCTTCCCTTCGACCTGGAGGACATCTACACGCCGTTTTCGGACCTCGGCCGCTACGAGCGCCCCGGCCCGACGGTCAAGGTGTACAAGCGCCCATAGGTAGCCGGCAGCAAGTGGGGAGGACGGATGCGCCCCCTATTCCACAAGCTACCTACAAGCTACCCGTTTCACTCGATGTAGCCGAGCGCCTCCAGGCGATCCTTGACCATCGCCTCTTCCTCGGCCGACATGCGGACCGCGCCGCTGCTTCGCCCGTTCTGGGCGGCGCGGAGCTGCTCGCGAAGCTCGGCCAGCAGGGTCGGCTGCTCGAGCGCCAGGTTCCGCTTCTCGCCTGGGTCCGTCTCCAGATCGTACAGCTCCTCCGGGACGGAGGGGTTCTCCGGCGCGGCGATGTACTTGTACTTGCCGGTGCGGAGCCCGACGAGGCGGTTGACGTCGTCGTGGAGCATCGTCTGGAGCGCCTCGGAGACGGCCGGCCGGTCGACCGTGTCGTCGCCCCACATCATCGGCACCAGTGACGGCTGCATCCCGTACGGCGCCGGGTCGATGCCGACCGCGTCGAGGACCGTCGGCGCGATGTCGACGTGGCGGACCTGGGTATCAATCGACTTTCCCTCGGGCAGCAGGCCCGGGGCCGACACGATCAGCGGCACGCGGATCAGGTAGTCGTAGACGCAGAGCTGGGCGTGGCCGGCCAGCTCCTGCTGATCCTGGCCGGCGAGGACGGCCTTCTTGCCGAGCGTGAGGATGCGCTTCTTCGCCTTGGAGGGCAATCCCTTGGTGAGCCGGTAGCCGGCGCTGATGGCGAACTGGACCCAGGGCCGCGGGTCGTCGATCGCCCCCGCGATCCCCTCCCCATGGTCGCCGGTGATGACGACGACGGTCTTCTCCGGGTCGATCGTGTCGAGGATGCGCGGGAGCTGACTGTCGAGGTACGCCACCGAGCGCTGATAGAGCTGCTTGCCGTAACGCGGGCTGGCGAACTCGCCCTTCGCCTTGCGCGGCCAGTGCAGCTCCCAGAGGTGGAGGAACATGAACCACGGCTCGGGCAGGCCGGCCGCGAGCTTCGCGAGGGTCTGCGTGCCCCAGGCCGTGTCAAGGTACCAGTGACGCTCGCGGCGATTGTAGACGTCGAAGCCGCGACCGAGGCCGGTGATCGGGAAGAGCGGCCCGGTCACCTCGGCGAAGGTGTTGTAGCCGTGTTCCTTGAGGGCCTCGGCCAGCGTCTTGACGTCCGGCTGGAGCTTGAAGCCGAGCAGCGACCGGACGCCGTGCTCGGAGGGGTAGCGCCCGGTCAGGATCGTCGCCACGGACGGGGTGGTGGTCGTCGCGGCGGTGATCATCGCGTTGAAGCTGCTCGACCGGGCCTTGAGGGCGTCGAAGTTGGGCAGAGAGGGGTACCGCCGGCGATCCCAGAGGATGTCCGCCCGCATGCAGTCCACCATCAGGAACAACACGTTGCGCCGCATCGTCAGCGTTCTCGCCCCTTCCGCCAGCCTGATCCTTCAGCCCCGGTACACTTCGAGCACCGGGCCGTGTTATGTCACGAATCGCCCATCGCTGTCATCCCGAGCCCTAGCGACTGCCGACCGCCACCGGGATGTAGTCGAGCTCCTCGAGCTTCCTCAGGATGCGGGCCGCGCTCTCCTGGGGCGTCTCCCGGTCCGTCTTGACGACGACCTCCGGGTTCAGCGGCGGCTCGTACGGGTCGGAGACGCCGGTGAAGTTCTTGATCTCGCCGGCCAGCGCCTTCTTGTACAGGCCCTTGACGTCGCGCTGGACGAGCGTGTCGATCGGGCACTCGACGTACACCTCGACGAAGCGCCCGCTCTTGGCCCGTACCTCGTCGCGAATCTCGCGGTACGGCGAAATAGCCGCCGCGATGGCGGCGACGCCGTTGCGACTGAGGAGCTGACAGACGAAGCCGATGCGGCGGATGTTCTCGTCGCGGTCCTCCTTCGAGAACCCGAGCCCCTTCGACAAGTTCGTGCGCACGACGT
>JALYGH010000196.1 GCA_030777205.1 Chloroflexota bacterium | reverse complement strand
ACATCGTCAGCACGACCCTCGCCAGCCTGCTGCTGCTGTCGGCGCTCCTCATCCTTGTACCTCGCGTCTCGCGGCTGGTCGTCCTGCTCTGGGTCGACCTGGCCCTCACGCTGTTGGCCATCGCGTCGTTCCTGCATTACCGCTTCTTCGGCGACGTCCTATCGATCTCGGACCTGTACGTCGCGCACCAGCTCCCCGTCGTCGTGCCGAGCATCGTCCGCCAGCTTCATCCGATCGACGCGCTGTACATTCTCGAGCTCGTCGCCGGCATACTGATCCTGCCCGGGTACGTCCTGGCGTGCCGGCGGCGCCCGGCCCTCGGTCGGACGGCTACGAGGCGGCTCTCGCTGGGCGTGCTGGTGTCCGCGCTCGTCCTCGCGCTGCCGACCGTGCTGCTCGTCCGCCAGGACAAGGACGACATCTTCGCCCAGTCGACGCTCCGCTACGAGGTCGCCTCGACGATCGGCATCCTGCCGTACCACCTCTTCGACGCCGCGCTCAGCCTCGGATCGGGCGCCCGGCACGTCGGGCCGGAGGAGCTCCGGCGCGTCGGCGGCCTGCTGGACGAGCAGCGGTCGCCGTCCCCGTCGGAGTTGTTCGGCAGCGCCGGCGGTCGGAACGTGATCCTGATCAGCCTCGAGTCCCTCCAGGCGTTCCCGATCGGCCTGGAAGTGAACGGGCAGCCGATCGCGCCGCGACTCGCCGCCCTCGCCCGCGAGAGCCTCTACTTCGAGAACTTCCACGACCAGACCCACCTGGGCACGACCTCGGATGCCGAGTTCATGGCCCTGAACTCGCTGCACCCCCTGCCGGCCCGCGCCCTGGCGAACAAGCACCTCGACAATCACTTCCACGCGCTCCCGGCCATCCTCGGCGAGCGCGGCTACGCGACGGCGTCGACGGTCGCTTCACCGGGCGGCATCTGGCAAATGGACCGCCTCCACCCGCGCTACGGCTTCCAGCGCTCGTACTTCGAAGACAGCTACACCATCGGCGAGCACTTCGGCGAATGGGCGTCGGATCGGGAGTTCTTTAGCCAGGCCGTCCCGATCCTGGAGGCGCAGCCCGAGCCGTTCATGACATTTATGCTCAGCTCAGCCAACCACCATCCGTACCCGATCCCGGAGCATCATCGGATGCTCGACCTCGGCGAACTGGAGGGCACGCTGCTCGGCGACTACCTGCAGTCGGCGCACTTCCTGGATCGAGCGTTGGGAGAGTTCGTCGATACGCTCCGCGAGCGGGGCCTGCTCGACCGCTCGGTGCTGGTCCTGTACGGCGACCACCACGGCTTTCTGGGCGATTCGCCCGAGGTCGCGCGCCTGCTCGGCTTCCCGGAGCGGAGCGAGTTCGACCACCTCCGGACGCGGAAGCGGGTGCCGTTCCTGATCCGTCTGCCGCACGGAGAGGCGGCCGGCGTCAGGGACGTGACGGCCGGCCATCTCGACATCGCGCCGACGATCCTCAGCCTGCTCGGTGTCACGGCCGAGGATCGGGTGATGCTCGGCCGCGACCTGACCGGCGACCGGCCGTCCCTGGTCGTCTTCCGGGACGGCAGCTTCGCCGACGGCGCGCACTACTTCGTCAATCGGCTCGGCCCGATCTCCGCCGCGACCTGCTACGAAGCGGCGACCGGCCAAGCCGTCGACTGCCAGCCGCTCGCTGAGCGGCGCCTCGAAGCCCGCCGCCGCCTCGAAGCCTCCGACCTGATCATCGAGGGCGACCTCATCCCGTCCCTCGCGGCCCGTCGCGACCGCCATCCGGTCCTGGCGGGATCGGCCCCGTAGCCCCTACATCTCGGCCAGGGCCGGGCGGACCTTTGTGGCGATCAGCTCGATCGACGCGTCGTCGTTGCGCGGTCCATCCGCGACTCGTGGCCTTGGAGCATCAGGTGCCCCATGCCGAGCTCGTGGTGGAAGTGGTCGAAGCGGTCGACGAGGGAGTCGGGCGTGCCGGTGACGATGATGTCCTGGGCGATCAGCTCCGCGCAGGACATCGAGCCGAGCGCGGTCGTCCAGGCCATCCTGCTGGCCACGCCGCCCCCGCCGCCGTCGACCGACGCGCGGACGGGCCGCATCATCCCGAATGTGGCGGCGCACGGCGCGCAGCGACCGGTGGTGCCCGGATCTCGATCGACTCGGGAACCTGCCCTCATGCAGCGTCGGTATTGAGCGAGCGCAGCAGGAGCGCCAGTCGCACCTGGACCGCGTCGTCGAAGCGACGCGGGTCGAGGCCGGTCAGCGAGGCGATCTTGTCCAGCCGATAACTGAGCGTGTTGCGGTGGATCGACAGTCGATTTGCCGTCCGCGAGGGGCAGCAGTTCTCGTCGAAGAACGCGGCCAGGGTCTCGAGGAGCTCCTTGTCCTGGTCGAGCGGGCTGAGCAGGTGGACGGCCAGGTCCATCTTGATCCGCTCGTCCGAGATTCCGACGAACGCCGCCACTCCCAGCTCGTCCAGGCAGTGGACCTGGTTCTTCCCCTGGAACCGCCGGCCGAGCGACAGGGCCACGCGCGCGTCCTGGTACGAGCGCGCCAGTCCGGCGATGCCGGAGTGGTACCGCCCGATGCCGATGCTGATCGACGCCTTGGTGTCGCGGAGGAGCCAGGTCATCAGCGCCCGCCCGGCCCGCTTCTGGGCCGGCAGGTTCGCCCAGGACGGCGCCAGGTGGTCGATCTTCTCCGCGCGGTCGGTCCATGGGGCGAGGTCCTGGCTGCTGCTGGCCTTGAGCACGGCCACCTCGCCGTCGCCGATGTAGGCGCAGATCGTGGCGCTCGGAAGATTGAAGAACCCCACCACGCTGGTGATGACGTGGTGGGCGCGACGGCGGACGAGCGCCTCGCTCGTCTCGAAGCGGGTGGCGCCACGGCCCCAGGCCAGGATGTAGTCGGAGGCGTCGATCAGGAAGACGGTGCGCGGGCGGGTGAAGTCCATGCCGAGGATCTGGGCCTCGCGCAGGATGTCCGACTCGTCGCCGATCTGGCCGCGCAACAGGTCGTGGATGAACTTGCTCTTGAGCTCGTCGCGGTTGGGCAGCCGCGACACGATGGCCGTCTGATCGACCACGAGGTCGACGAGCGCTTGGGCCAGGCGCGGCGAGACCGTCTCGCCGTCGACCGGCTCGGAGACTACCACCTGGCCGGTCTGACCGTGGAGCCGAATCGGCACGCGCAGGTCGTGGGCCGACGGCGGGCGATTGGCGACGGCTACGCGCCCCACGCTTCCGCCCGGCGCGCCGCGCGCGACGATCGCTCCCCGCTCGTCGAGGACCGCCACCGGTGCCGACAGGAGCTCGGCGATGCGCTGGGCCACCGCCTCGGCTACACCGGCGAAGAGCCCCGTCACCATGGTCATGCTGCTGCCCCTTCGCGGCCGAGCGCGCTCGGCCGTGAACATCCGCCCACTGGACGCGCGACCGCGCCTACCCTCGCCTGCCTCCCGTGGCGCTCGGGCGCCTGCACGAGTTGTGCCGCGAGTCCTCGGAGAAGACATAAGTAGCAGATTGAGCGACCGGATGCACTCCGCGGCGTGCCCTCTCGGTCGTCATGACGTCGCTATCACCGCGTCGTGACGGATTTGTGATATCGGCCGCCGCTTCCGGGGCGAACGTCAGCCGCGATATTGACGCCACCACACGTCGCGGGGCCGCGACCAAGGTTCCGTCGCCGGCGCCGCTCGGGTCATCCTCGCCGCCCCGGCGGCATCGGCTACAGGAAGTAGCGCTGGGTGAGGGGCAGCGCCTCGGCCGGTGGCAGGTTGACGGGCTGGCCGTCGATCTCGACCTCGAGCGTGTCCGGGCTGACCTTGACGGCCGGGGAGGCCTGGTTGCGCACGAAATCCAGCTTGGTCAGCGGGCGGGCGTTCTTCACCGGGCTGAGTCGCCGGCGGAGCCGGACCCGCTGCGCCAGCCCGTTGTCGATCGCCGCCTGCGACACGAACGCCACGCCGAGCGAGGCCGGCGCCGCCCCGTACGACCCGAACATCGGGCGGTAGATCTGCGGCTGCCCGGTCCGCGTGCTGTCGTTGCCGGAGCCGACCGGGCCCCAGACGACGAAGCCGCCCTTGACGACGAACTGCGGCTTGACGCCGAAGAACTCCGTCCGCCAGAGAACGACGTCCGCCAGCTTGCCGACCTCCAGCGAGCCGACCTCATGAGCCAGCCCTTGCGCGATGGCCGGGTTGATCGTGATCTTGGCGAGGTATCGTAGGATGCGCTCGTTGTCGTTGCGCGTCTGCTCGCCGGCCGCGCCGCCCGGCGCCTTGCCGCCCGAGACCTCCTTCATCCGGTGGGCCATCTGCCAGGTTCGCGTCGCCACCTCGCCGATCCGGCCCATCCCCTGCGAGTCCGAGGAGACCATCGCGATCGCGCCGAGGTCGTGGAGCACCGTCTCGGCCGCAACTGTCCCCGCCCGCGCTCGCCACAGCACGCCGGCCCGGTCCTCGTCGAGGAAGCCGTGCATGCGGTGGACGACCATCTTCATGTCCGGGTATTCGGCGAGGCTGTTGACCGTGTACGGAATGGTCGGCGTCGTCGACGAGCCGAGGACGTGCGGGAGGCTGCACAGCTCCAGCACGTTCGGGTGGCCGCCGCCGAGCCCCTCGATGTGGTAGGCGTGGATCGTCCGCCCCCCGATCGCGGCGATCGTTTCCTCGATCTCGCCGGCTTCCTGGTGCGAGTCGGTGTGGATGCAGACCGGCACGTCGTACCGCTCGGCGACGGTCAGTGCGGTGTCGACGACGGTCGGGTAGCCGGCCGTGTCCTCGTGGATCTTCAGCCCGCCGGAGCCCATCTCGAGGTTGCGCTCGACGGCGCCCGGGTCGGAGGCGCTGCCCCGCCCGAGGAGCTGGACGTTCAACGGGAACGCCTCCCAGGCCTCGAGCAGGCGGTGGAAGTTGTAGGCCGGGTTGACGCCGAGGTCGGAGACATGGCCGTAGCCCATCCCGACGATCGTCGTCGTGCCGGCCGAGAGAGCGGCCGGGATCAAGCTGGTGGTGGCCAGGTGGACGTGGCAGTCGACGACGCCGGGGGTGGCGATCAACCCCTCGCCCATGATCCAGCCGGTGTTCGCGCCGGAGAGGACGGTGATGTCGTCGGCGAGGTCCGGGTTGCCGGCCCGCCCGATCGCGGCGATCCGCCCGTCCTTGATCCCGATGTTGCCCTTGAAGATGCCGAGGACCGGATCGAGCACGAGCGCCCCGCCGACGATCAAGTCGAGGGCGCTGTCCTCGCCGGGCCGGCTGGACATGTGCATCGCGTCGCGGATCGTCTTGCCGAAGCCCCAGAGCGTCTCGTCGCCGTAGGCGGTGTAGTCGCGCTCGACCTCGACGAGCAGGTTGGTGTCGCCCAGCCGGACCCGGTCGCCGACGGTCGGGCCGTACATCCGGGCGTAGAAGGCCCGGTCCATCTCGAACGGCATCAGATCACCTCTCCGGCCACGGGAGTACACGCTCGGCCGCATCGCGTCGCCAGATACGAACACCCGCCCCACTGGCTCGGACAACCGTCCCCGCGCGCTTCGCAAACGTGTTCAGTTCGGGGTGTCGGAGCACGCGACGCACGAGCACGGCAGCCTCGTCTTCCTCGCAGTCGAGGCGAACCAGACTATACGCAGGATGGCGAAGCCCAGGATCGTCGAAATCCCGGTCACGAGTAAAGAACGTGGCAGGCCGACACGCGTGCAGGAGCGTGACGATCTCTTCATCCTGCATCCCGGCGCGACCGATGTCGCGGCCAATTTGCCGGGCACGGATGCCGGACCCATGCAGGAGACGTGCCTGGCTCTCGGGGATGTTCTCATCCAGGATATTCACCCCGAACGAGCTGGGCCGGCGATCGCTTCCGGCTGTTACCCCTATTCACGCTCGAGGAGCGCTTCGCGGGCCACGCGTACGGCCTCGGCAATCGCCTCCTTCGGAACCTGGCCTCTCCACTCGTCGACGATGGCGTCCCACGGCATGCCGCGCGCGACCTGATTCAGCACGTCTGCTATGAAGATGCGCGTGCCGCGGAACGTGAGCTGCCCATGACAGATCCTCGGGTCGGCGACGATGTACCTGCCGAAGACTTTGACCTCGGTCTCGTCCATCGTGTCCTCCGTCGTGAGATTGTCTCCTGCCTCGAAGCAGGCCCACAAGCCACGGCGGCTGCCAATCCACAGATGCAGGGGACTGCGCGTGCCACACCGAGCGCCGGGCATGCCCGCACTGAAGGGGCTGGTTTGCCGAAGCCCTGAAGGGTCACGTCGCCTACGGCGACGTAATCGTCCTCGATCTCGACGAGCGGGTTCGTGTCGCCCAGCCGAGCCCGGTCACCCACCGTGAGGCCGTAGAGCCGAGCATACAGTGGCGGTCGATCCCGAACAGGGTCGATCCCCCCAATCGTGCTCGGAGCGTAGCAAACTTTCGATCGAACAGTGCGAGCATGGACGGCTCTTGGTGCAACCCGCTCGCACCACTCGCGGACCAGAGGCGGGCGGGTGATGGGCGTCGGTGAGACGCCGACGTATCTGGTCGGTGGGGGCCGGATTGGGGTACAATTGCAGGGTGTTCCATGGCCGCCGCGAGGGTCGAGAGGAGCGCCGACGGGTGCGGACTCGACCACTCCCTCTTCACGATAGGATCGCGGGGCGCCGGGCATCCGACCAGAACATCTGATCGGAATAGATGCCGCGTATGAGGGCGGCTATGGCTTGCTACCAGCGGGTGAGGGGACGTCCCGTCGTTTCGCTCGAGACAGGCTCGTCGCTCCGCGCAGGCTGACGGATCAGGAGACACCCTAAGGGGGGCGCATGGAGATCGGGATCGTCAAGCAGATCACCGTCGAGGAGGAGATGCGGAACTCCTATCTCGACTACGCGATGAGCGTGATCGTCTCGCGCGCCCTCCCGGATGTGCGCGACGGTTTCAAGCCCTCCCAGCGGCGCATCATGGTCTCGATGCACGACCTCAACCTCGCGCCGGGGCGGCCCTACCGCAAGTGCGCCAAGATCTGCGGCGATACCTCCGGCAACTACCACCCCCACGGCGAGGCCGTCATCTACCCGACCCTCGTCCGGATGGCGCAGACCTTCAACATGCGCTACCCGCTCGTCGACGGCCAGGGCAATTTCGGCTCCGTCGACGGCGACCCGCCGGCCGCCATGCGCTACACCGAGTCGCGGATGACCCCGATCGCGGTCGAGATGCTGGCCGACATCGACAAGGACACCGTCGACTGGACCTCCAACTACGACGGCACCCGCAACGAGCCGACCGTCCTGCCCGGCCGCTTCCCGAACCTGATCTGCAACGGCTCGGCCGGCATCGCCGTCGGCATGGCCACCAACATCCCGCCGCACAACCTCACCGAGGTCGTCGGTGCGCTGCTGACCCTGATCGACAACCCCGAGGCGACGATCGACGACCTCTGCAAGCACATCACCGGTCCGGACTTCCCGACCGGCGGGATCCTGATCACCCGCGAGAAGGACACCAAGACCGGCCAGGTCGTCGACAACGTCAAGACGGCCTACGCCACCGGCCACGGCCGCGTGCTCGTGCGGGCCCGCGCCAAGATCGAGGAGCGCAAGGCCGGCTTCTTCCAGATCGTCGTCACCGAGCTGCCCTACCAGGTCAACAAGGCGACCCTCCAGGAGAAGATCGCCGAGCTGGTCCGCGAGAAGCGGATCGACGGCATCTCCGACATGCGCGACGAGTCCGACCGCCAGGGCATGCGGCTGGTGATTGAGCTGAAGCGCGAGGCGAGCGCCCGCACCGTCCTCAACCAGCTCTACAAGTACACCTCGATGCAGACGGCGATCGGCCTCAACATGCTCGCGCTCGTCGCCGAGAAGGACGAGCAGGGCAACGCCCTGCCGCCGCAGCCGCGCGTCCTGACCCTCAAGCGGATGCTCCAGCACTTCCTGGACTACCGGCACGAGGTCCTGACCCGGCGGACCCGCTTCGAGCTGGAGAAGGCCCGCGCCCGCGCCCACATCCTGGAAGGGCTCAAGATCGCCCTCGATCACCTCGACGCGGTGATCCGGACGATCCGCGAGTCGGCCTCGGCCGAGGCGGCGCTGCTGGCCCTCCAGGAGCGGTTCTCGCTGACCGAGATCCAGGCCCGGGCGATCCTCGACATGCAGCTCCGCCGCCTGGCCGCCCTCGAGCGGCAGCAGATCCTCGACGAGTACAAGCAGGTCATGGAGAACATCGCCTACCTCGAGGACTTGCTGGCGAACCCGCGCAAGATCCTGATGCTCGTCCGCGATGACCTGATCGAGCTGCGCAAGAAGTACGGCGACGCCCGCCGCACCGAGGTCGCCCTCGACATCGGCGGCGACCTGTCGGACGAGGACCTGATCCCGAACGACGAGGTGCTCGTCACGATCTCCGGGCGGGGCTACGTCAAGCGGCTCCGCTCGGACACCTACCGGGTCCAGCGGCGCGGCGGGAAGGGCATCCGCGGCCAGGTCCTCCGCGAGGAGGACGCCCTCCGCCACATGGTCGTCGCCCACGCCCGCGACAACATCCTCTTCTTCACCGACAAGGGCAAGGTCTACCAGACCAAGGCGTACCAGATCCCGGAGTTCGAGCGGACCGCGCGCGGCGTGCCGCTGATCAACGTGATCGACCTCGACCAGCGCGAGACGGTCACCGCGATCCTGGCCGCGCCGGACTTCAAGAACAACGACTTCCTGCTGATGGCGACGCGGGCCGGCGAGATCAAGAAGACGTCGCTGGCCGAGTTCTCGCTCGTCCGCCGCGACGGCAAGATCGCGATGGACCTCGAGCCGAACGACGAGCTGTGCTGGGTCCGGCACTGCTCGAGTGGCTGCGACGTCATGCTGGTCAGCGAGCAGGGCCAGGCGCTGCGGTTCGGGGTCGACGCGCTGCGGACGGCTTCGCGGACGAGCGGCGGCGTGCGCGGCATGAAGCTCGCCGAGGGCGACCGCCTGGCCGGCATGGACGTCGTGGACCCGAACGGCCAGTTGCTGGTCGTGACCGAGTACGGGATGGGCAAGCGAACCCTCTTGAAGCACTACTCGCCGCACGGGCGCGGCACCGGCGGCCAGCGCATCCTGAACATCACCAAGAAGACTGGCAAGGTGGCCTCGGTCCAGGTCGTCCACGGCGGCGAGGAGCTGATGCTGATCTCGGCGAGCGGCATCGTGATCCGCACCGAGCTGAGCACGATCAACCAGCTCGGGCCGTACGCCCAGGGCGTGATCGTGATGAACCTCAAGGAGAACGACCGCGTCGCCTGCATCGCCGTCATCGACGGCCAGAGTGGCGAGGACCAGGTCAGCGGCAAGCAGTCGTGACCGCGTAGGCGCACGCTATAGCCGGTAGATAGGAATCAGGGCGT
>JALYGH010000195.1 GCA_030777205.1 Chloroflexota bacterium | reverse complement strand
CGGCCCGGGCCTCTATCAGTTCTAGTGCCGCGCGGTTAGCTCGTCTTGCCGTCCGTCGCCGTGCCGTCGGTGGCCGCACCGGTCGCCGTGCCGTTGGCGCTGCCGTTCGGCGAGGCGCCCACCGTCGGGATGCCGACCATCTGGTCGACGAGCCCGTAGGCGATGCTCTCGTCGGCGCCCATCCAGAAGTCGCGATCCAGATCGCGGGCGATCTGCTCCTCCGGCTTGCCGGTGTGGTAGGCGTAGATCTCCTGCATCCGCTTCTGGATGCGCAGGATCTCGCGCGCCTGGACCTCGATGTCGGCGGCCGTTCCCTGGAACCCCGCCGAGCCCTGGTGGATCATCACCCGCGAGTTCGGCAGGATGAACCGCTTGCCCTTCGTGCCGGCCGCCAGGAGCAGCGAGCCCATCGACGCCGCCAGCCCGACGCAGGTCGTCGCGATGTCGCACGGGATGAGCTGCATCGTGTCGTAGATCGCCATGCCGGCCGTGACCGAGCCGCCCGGCGAGTTGATGTACATCGAGATGTCGCGGTCCGGCTCCTCGCGGGCCAGGTACAGGAGCTGCGCGACGATCAGGTTCGCGATGTGGTCCGTGACCGGGGTGCCGAGGAAGACGATCCGCTCCTTGAGCAGGAGCGAGTAAATGTCATACGAGCGCTCGCCGCGATTGGTCTGCTCGATGACCATCGGGACGTACATGCGGGGGTCGATCGCCATCGCGGTCCTCCAGATTTGGAGGAAGTATACGGCCGGCCTGCGCGACGACGCCTGATTCGCCGCCGACCGGTTCCGGCGCGCGCTCCGAACCCGCGCGTCGCGATCGCTGATCGTAGACGCCGCCACCGTGGGCGAGCTATCGTTCTGCCCCGGAACGTCTCGATTCTCTGGCACGCCCCGTGCATGTGCGAGGCTCGTCCCTCCTGAGCACGTTGCTATAATGCACCGAGTTCGGAGGGCATCGAGCTTAAGAGGACGGTTCGATGTCGCGTTCTAGCAGGACTGGGGCATGAGGCTACTGTTCATCGTACTGGCGCTGGCGAGCCTGCTCGCCGGTGCCCAGCACCCGGCCGCCGGTGCCCCCTCCGATGCCCCGTCCACTGCCCCCCCGGCGCAGGGCGCCGCGGCGCAGATGACGGTCCGCGCCGGCTTCGACGGACTCGGCAAGGTAAGCGGCTGGATGCCGATCGAGATCGAGGTCCGCAACGACGGCCCGGACATCGACGGCGAGCTGCAGGTCGTCGTGACGGACACGAACACCGGGCGTGGCGGCACCTACACCCGCGCCCCCGCCGTCTACACCGCGCCGGCCATCCTGCCCCGCCGCTCGCACAAGCGCATCATGCTCGAAGCCGAGCTGCGCCCTACCAGCCAGAAGATCCTGGCCCGGCTCGTCGAGGGCGAGGCGATCATTGCCGAGCAGGACGTCCAGCTCGGCCGGGTGGCCGCCGGCGACCTGCTTTGCGGCGTCCTCTCGCGCAGCGGGCCGGCCTTCGACTTCCTGCCCAGCCTGGAGCTGCCGCCGCCGCTGCGCCGCGCTCGACTCGCCCACCTCGAGGTCGCCGACCTGCCGACGCGGCCGCAGCTCCTGGCATCGCTGGATTGCCTGATCTTCGACAACATCGCGACGTCCGGGCTGCTCGACGTGCAGAAGCATGCGCTGTCCTCCTGGGTCGCGAGCGGCGGACTACTCGTCGTCATCGGCGGGCCGACCTGGCAGAAGACGGTCGGCGGGCTCCCGCCGGGGCTGCTGCCGGTCGAGGTCACCGGCATGACCGGGTTGCCGAGCGTCCAGGCGCTCGCCGATTTCGGGCGCCAGCCGATCGATGGCGCCGGTCCGTGGCTGGTGTCCCAGGCGACGGTCACCGACGGCAGCGCCGTCGTGGACCAGGATGGCGTGCCGCTGATCGCGGCCGGTCGGCGCGGGTCCGGGACCGTCCTGTACCTCGCCGTCGATCCGACTGCCGAGCCGCTCCGGAGCTGGCCGGGCACCCCGCACCTCTGGCGCTACGTGCTCGCCCACGGGGCCGGGGGCGTTGGCTTGAACTCCTCGGTCACCAGCACGTTCGCCGGCTGGGGGCGCATCCCGCGCAACGCGCTCGTCGACATCGCGCCGCTCGGCACGCCCACTCCGGGCCTGCTGATCGCGTTCCTCGCGCTGTACGCGATCGTCGTCGGCCCGGTGAACTACCTGTTCCTCAAGCGCTTCGGCCGGCCGGGCTGGTCGATCGTGACCATCCCGGTCATCACCGGTCTTGCCGCGGTCGGGACGTTCACGCTGGCGAACGCCGTCCGCGAGAGCGACGTGATCCTGAACAAGGTCTCGCTGATCCGCGGCTCGCAGGAGGCGCCGGCCTACGGGCGAACGTACGTGAGCCTGCTTACGCGGCAGCCGGCCGCGTACGACGTGCGGGCATCCGAGACGTCCCTCATCGGGAGCCTCTTCTTCCCCTTCCCGCGCGACCCGGCGCTCGACAGTCAGGGGTGGAGCCTGCGCGTCGAAGACGGACCGGCACCGAGGGTATCCCGCATGCAGCTCGCCGGCGGGACGCTCGGGACGTTCTCGGTCGACAGTCAGCTCGCACCGGTCGGGCGGATCGACTCCGACCTGCGCGTCGAGGGCCGTCAGATCGCCGGGACGGTGACGAACGGCCTCGGCGCCACCCTCCAGGATGCCGTGATCATCCTCGACTACCAGGTCGTCGCACGTCTCGGCGACCTGAAGGCGGGCGAGACGGTGCGCATCGGCGATACTCAGGACGCGGCCTCGCGCGGGGTCTCATCGGCGCCGCTGAATGTCGCCGCGGCGGCCGGCTTCGGCCCGCCGACCTCATTCTCGAGCCAGCTCTACCCCAGCCCCTACTTCAGCGGCGGCCGGCGGGCGACCGACGCCGCCCGCCGGGACATCCTGGATTCGGTCTTTGGCTCCGGCTTCAACTACGCCCGGCTGGATCTGGCCGGCCCGACGATCCTCGGCTGGCTCGACAAGGGCGTCGTGCCGCTGGAGATGGCGGACGTCCGGCCGGCGGTCGTCGAGACCAGCCTGTTCATCAGCCCGCTCGCGCTCGGCGTGCCCAAGGGGTTCGAGGGCGAGCTGCTCGCCCCCTCGATCGTTCGTCGCCAGCTCGGCACGGCGACGCTCAATCGCCAGCAGTTCGGCAGTCTCGACCTGGCGAGCGGCGAGTCGATCGCCTTCCAGTTCAGCCTGCCGGTCTCGAACGGCAAGTTCCTGATCGACGGGATCCTCGTCAACCTCGACGGGCGGTTCCGCGGCGTCAGCGGCGGCGGTCCGTCACTCGGCGAGGTCTCCCTCTACAACTGGCAGCTCACCGAGTGGGAGGATCGGATCGTCGGCTTCGGCCGCAACCTGGTCAGCGACGCATCCCCCTACGTCTCGGCGACCGGCGACGTGCGCGTCCGCTACACCTTCAAGCCGCCTCCCGACAGCGGCATTACCGGCGTCAGCTTCAGTCGCTTCGACGTGACGGCCTCCGGATTCATGCGGTAACCTCACTCTCAATGGCACTCATCGAACTGGAACGCGTCAGCGCCGTCCGCGGCGGCGTCCGCGCCCTCGACGACCTCACGCTCAGCGTCGACGACGGCGCGAGCCTCGGGCTGGTCGGGCCGAACGGCTCGGGCAAGAGCACTCTGCTCCGCGTCCTGGCCGCCCTGACCCGCCCGTCGGAGGGTCGCGCGCTCGTCGACGGCATCGATACGCGCCTCGACCCGACCGGCGTCCGGCGGCGCGTCGGGTACGTGCCGGAGCAGTTCGGCGTCTATCCGCGCCTGAGCATCCTCCAGTACCTCGCCTTCTTCGCCCACGCCAGCGGCGTCTCGCAGTGGGAGCGGCGGAACACGGTCGACACGATGCTCCGCGTCGTGGACCTGTACGACGCGCGCCACCAGGAAGCGGCGAGCCTGTCGCGCGGGTCGCGGCGGCGGCTGGCGCTGGCCAGGGCGCTGCTCCACAACCCGCCGATCCTGCTCCTCGACGACCCGCTCGGCGGGCTGGACGGGCGGGGGCGCCTCGAGCTCGTGGAGGTGTTGAAGGAGGTGCGCGGGATGGGCATCACCCTGCTCGTCGCGACGCACCTGCTGGCCGATCTCGCCCAGGTCTGCGAGTCGGTCGCCGTGCTGCGGGACGGCCGGCTGGCCGGCGCGATGCCGGTCGCGGCGGCGCTCGGCGGCGAGGGGCGCGGACGGCAGCGGGTCACGCTCGAAGTGCTCGAAGGTCAGGAGGCGATCGGCTCGCTCCTCGTTCAGCAGGCCGGCGTCCTCGACATCGCGGAGCGCGACGGCACGATCTCGTTCGTCTACGAGGGCGACCGGGCCGGCCTGGCGAGCGTGCTCGGGCGACTGGTGGGCTCCGGCGTGCGCGTGACCCACTTCGGGCGGGCGCCGGAAGGGCTCGACGAGCTCTCGGCGGCGCTCGCCGAGGGCGACGACAGCCGCCTCTCGGCGTGATTCGGTAGGCGGCAGGCAGTTACGTAGCAGGGGCAGGGAGCCCCCGCTTTTCACAACAGCTCGCGCCCGGTCGGGTAGACCGCGGCGCCGGCGAGCGTGCTACCTCGGAGCATCCTCCATGACCTGGACCTCGATCGTCGCCAAGGAGCTGACCTCCCGGTTTCAGGGACGGCTCAGCTACGTCGTCCTCACGCTGATGGCGATCGCCTTCACCGGCCTCGTCCTCGCCAGCTTCTGGATGATCGTCGCCAGCGTCCCCACGCTCGTCCCGGTGATCGGGTCGAGCGCGACGGGCGGCGGCTCGATCGCGCTGACCGGCCTGGTGGCCGGGTACCGCGGCGTCTTCCTGTTCTTCGCGATGGCCTTCTGCCTGACGGCGGCCATCGGCGTGATCGCGCCGGCGGTGGCGAGCGCCGCGATCAGCGGCGAGCGCGAGGAGAGCACGATCGATCTGCTGCTCTCGACCGGCCTCGCGCCGCGCTCGATCGTCGTCGGCAAGCTGGCGGCCTCGATCGTGTTCGTGCTGCTCGTCATCCTGACCGCCGTCCCCGGCTTCGCGCTGGCCTGGATGTTCGGCGGGGTCGGGCCGGTGGACGTGATCCTGACCGTCGTGCTGCTGGTGGCCACGGTCTGCCTGTTCTCGGCGATCGGCGTGTTCTGTTCGTCCCTCGGGCGGACGTCGGCCGTCGCCGCGCTCTACGCCTACGGGATGGTCTTCCTGCTCGGCCTGGGGACGATCGCGCTGTACGTGATCGGCGCCTCGGCACAGATGGAGGCGACGGTCCGCCCATTCCTGGCGCTCAATCCCTGGATCACGCTGTTCTCGGTGCCGGACCAAATCAGCGGCCAGGTGGCTCAGATGTTGCCGTTTCAGTACCGGCCACTCCTGGACAGCGGCGCGCAGCAGGAGATCTTCGGCGTCGGCGGGGTCCGATATCCGCGCTGGGCCCTCACCCTCGTGCTATATACCTTCCTGACGGCCGGTTTCGTGCTGCTGAGCAGCGTCGCGATCGATCCGTGCCATCGCTGGAAGGCGAATCGGTGGGCGCGGGCGATCCTGGATCGGGGGAACGAATGACGGGTGCGCGGGGCGGATTCGGCGGGGCGGACCGCGCGGAGCTCTGGCAGCGGCTGACGCTCGTCGGACGGGTCGTCAAGCTGCAGGCGATCGCGACCTGGGTGGTGCGGTTGATCGCCCTCGGCCTGGTGCTCGACGCGGCCTGGCTGGCCGGGTCTCGCTTCTTTCCCTACACCGTGCCGACGCCGGCCCTGCCGGCCCTGCCGCTGGCGCTCGCCGCCCTCGGCGCGCTGGTCATCGCGTTCTGGCGCCCGTCGATGCTCTACCTGGCCCGGCTCACCGATCGCCAGCTCGGGTTCAAGGAGCGCCTGACGACGGCGGTTGAGCTGCAGTCGGCCCCGGCGGGGCGCGAACAGAAGCCGCTGCCGCCGCTCGCCGGCCTCCAGCTCAGCGATGCCGTCGACTACTTGCGCCGCGTCGAGCCCCTCGATGCCTTCCCGATTCGGCTTCGCCTGCGCGAGGTCAACGCCGCGCTCGCGGCCGGCCTCGTCGTCGTCCTGCTGGCGACCCTCCCCAACACGATGCAGCAGACCATCCGCCAACGTGAGCAGGTCCAACAAACCGCCTACCAGGAAGCGGAGCGGCTGAACAAACTGGCCGACGAGGTGGCCGAGGCGAACGCCGAGAGCCCAAGCGAGGAGCTGGCGAACATCGAGCAGGCGCTGCGCGACGGCGCGAAGGCCCTCGAGCAGCGCGCGGCGAACAGCGAGGAGGCGTTGGCCGCGCTCGCCGCGCTCGAGCAACGCCTCCAGGCGCTGCGGGGCCAGACGGGTGACGATCTGCAGGACGCGCTGGCCGCGCTGGCCGGCTCGATGGCCCAGGATCCGACGACGCGCCCGGCCGGCACCAGCCTCGCGAGGGGCGACTACCAGCAAGCCGCCGAGGAGCTGCGCCGCATCGGTGAGCAGCTCGACAACATGTCGCCGGCCGAGCGTCAGCGGCTGGCACGCTCGATGCGCCAGGCCGGGCAGCGGGCCGCGCGCTCCAATCCGGCCCTCGGCCAGAGCATGCAGCAGGCCGCGAGCGCGATGGAGCAGGGGAGTGGCAGCGAGGCCCAGGGCGCGCTCGACCAGGCGGCCGGCCAGCTCGAGCAGGCGGCCGGCCAGCTCCGCGCGAGCGGCGAGCGCGAGCGGGCGCTCGCCCAGGCCCAGCAGAGCCGGAGCCAGATCAGCCGCTCGTCGCAACAGGCCCAGGGCCAGGGCCAGCAGGCGCGCGGCCAGCAGGCGCGCGGCCAGCAGGGCCAGCAAGGCGAAGGCCAGCAGGGCCAGCAGGGCGAAGGCCAGCAGGGCCAGGGTCAGCAAGGCCAGGGTCAGCAAGGCGAGGGCGAGGACGGCGGCCAGGGCCAGGGTCAGGGACCGGGCCAGCAAGGACAGTCCGGCCCGGGGCAGGACGGCAACGGTCAGGGCCAGGGGGACCAGCCCGGCGGCTCCGGGGCGGGCAGCGGCTCGAACCCGGGCTCGGACGCCATCTACGATCCGGCGTTCGCCGACTCGCGACAGGAGCGGATCGACTCCGGCCAGCCCTTCGAGCCGACCGAGGCGCTCCAGAACCCGCAGCTCGAGGACGCCCAGCAGAACGATGCGCGCGTCAGCTACAGCCAGGTGTATGCCCGCTACCAGGAGCAGGCGGTCCGGAACACCCAGAACTCGTACATCCCGATCGGGCTGAAGGACCTCGTCAAGGACTACTTCTCGAGCATCCAGCCCGGCCAGGACGGACAGCCGGCTCAGGCCTCGCCCGCCCCGTGACGCCGATCCCCGGGCGCGGCCTCCCGCCCCGGAGGGTGGACGAGACCCTCGCTTCGGATGTCGTCGTGCGCGACGCCGATGCCGGCCGCCGGGGCGCATCGTGCGCCTATGGCGAGACGGCAGGCGGGCGAACAGAAGCGCCCCGACCAGATCGGTCGGGGCGCTGGCCTACGGAGCGGGAGAAGGGAATCGAACCCTCACGTTCAGCTTGGGAAGCTGACAGGCTACCACTACATCACTCCCGCCGGTGGGCTCTAGTATACCGATTGACGAGCTTGCCAGCAAGTGAGCCGCGATGCCGGAAGTGGCCATATTGCGACGAGGACTTGAGGCGTTCGCTGAACAGGTCGGGACCCGGATAAGCGCGGTCGGCACAATCGCTCGCGAGCAGCAGCGAACGCTTGCCCTGGACTCGGACTGAACGGTGCCTTGGGACCGCGCCCGGGTGTCGCAGACGGTGTCCGGAATCCGCTCCTGGCGGGGAAGCATCGGGATCGTGGACCACTCGACGCTTGGTTGGGCTGCCCGTGGGCGCCCCAATTCCCGTCCAACTAGCGACCCTCTCTGGGACCCGGCTACCATGTGCGCAGCCCGGCACACGTGGCCCGGCCGCGCGCCGGCGAGGGGCGGACCATCGCGGCGCCGTCGTAGCCTGTCGCCGATTCATACGATCAGGTTGGGGAGGTTCGCATGGCTATCGCCGTCGAGCAGACGCTCGAGCGCGAGCAGATGCTGCACATGCTGCGTCAGATGTGGGAGATCCGCCATTTCGACACTCGTGCGTACGAGCTGTACCGCGAGGGCCTGATGCGCGGCACCACCCACGCCTACATCGGCGAGGAGGCGATCGCCGTCGGCGTGTGCGCCGCGCTCCGCTCCGATGACACGATCACCAGCACGCACCGCGGCCACGGCCACTGCATCGCCAAGGGTGGCGACATCAACATGATGATGGCCGAGCTACTCGGCAAGGAGACCGGCTACTGCCATGGCAAGGGCGGCAGCATGCACATCGCGGACGTCGAGAAGGGCATCCTCGGCGCCAACGGCATCGTCGGCGGTGGCATGGGCATCGCGACCGGGGCCGCCCTCTCGGCGAAGCTGCTCGGCAACGGTCGAGTCAGCGTCTGCTTCTTCGGCGACGGCGCGCTGAACCAGGGCGTCCTCCACGAGGCGATGAACCTCTCGGCGATCTGGAAGCTGCCGGTCGTCTTCGTCTGTGAGAACAACCAGTATGCGATGTCGTCGCGAGCGGACCGCTTCACCTCGGTCCCGGACCCGTCCGTCCGGGCGGTCGCTTACGGCATCCCCGGGGTGAACGTGGACGGGATGGACGTGCTGGCCGTCTATCGGGCGGCGTCCGAGGCCGTCGAGCGGGCGCGGAACGGCGAAGGGCCGAGCTTCATCGTCTGCACGACCTACCGCCTGCTCGGCCATCACGTCGGCGACCCGCTCAACTATCGCGAGAAGGAAGAGGTCGATCAGTGGCGTACCAAGGATCCGATTGACCGCTTCAAGTCGTCGCTGGTCGAGAAGGGCATCCTCGGCGAGGACGAGGCGAACGCGATCGAGCAGGACGTGGCCGATCGGGTCAATGCCGCGGCCGAGTTCGGCAAGGGCTCGCCGGAGCCCGCGACGACGATCCTGATGACGGACATCTACGCCGAGTAGGCAGTGGGCAGCAGGCGGTAGGCAGGAGAGACGAACCACTGCCTACCGCCTACTCCCGACTGCCAACTGGAGGACGACATGGCGGTAGCGACACCCCCGGCCACCGGGACCCGTGCCCTGACCTACTCTGAGGCGCTGAACGAGGCGCTCCGCGAAGAGATGCGCCGCGACCCGGCCGTCTTCGTGATGGGCGAGGACGTCGCCGTCTGGGGCGGCGGCGGCGTGTTCGGCGTGACCAAGGGCCTCGTCGAAGAGTTCGGCCCGGAGCGCGTCCGCGACACGCCGATCTCCGAGGAGATCATCGCGGCGGCGGCGGTCGGCGCGGCCGCGACCGGCACGCGGCCGGTCGCCGAGATCATGTACGTCGACTTCATCGGCCTGTCGATGGAGCCGATCGTCAACCAGGCCGCCAAGATGCGCTACATGTTCGGCGGCAAGGTCACGCTGCCGCTGGTGATCCGGGCCCAGGAAGGGGCCGGGCGCGGCAACGCGGCCCAGCACAGCCAGTCGCTCGAGGCCTGGTTCGCGCACATCCCCGGCCTCAAGGTCGTCGTGCCGTCGACGCCGGCCGACGCGAAGGGCCTGCTCAAGACGGCGATCCGCGACGACAACCCGGTCATCTTCCTCGAGCACAAGGTGCTGTACTTCACCAAGGGCGAGGTGCCCGAGGGCGAGTACACGATCCCCTTCGGCGTCGCCGACGTCAAGCGCGAGGGCACCGACGTGACGGTGGTCGGCATCCACACCCAGGTGCTGGAGGCGCTCAAGGCGGCCGAGGAGCTCGAGGCCGAGGGCATCAGCGCCGAGGTCATCGACCCGCGCACCGTCTCCCCGCTCGACGTCGACACGATCGTGAACTCGGTCAAGAAGACCGGGCGGCTGGTCGTCAGCCACCAGGCGTACGAGCAGGGCGGCGTCGGCGGCGAGATCATCGCGCGCGTCGTGGACGCCGCCTTCGACTACCTGGACGCGCCCCCGCAGCGGGTCTGCGGCAAGAACGTGCCGGTCCCCTACGCGCAGAGTCTCGAGCGCGAGGCGATCCCGTACAAGGAGGACATCGTCGAGGCGATCCGGCGGATCGTGTAGTCGTCCCGGGTGGCGCCGCGGCAGGCT
>JALYGH010000194.1 GCA_030777205.1 Chloroflexota bacterium | reverse complement strand
TCCTTCTCCTCGAGCAGCGCAGGCGACGAATCGAGCAGGTCAGGCAGCAGGAACGCCTGGCCGCGCGTGACGTGCCGGTAGATCAGCGCGTCGGTCGGCGGCGGCGGCAGCTCGCCGAGCCCCGAGCGGTGGAAGAGGAAGTCGCGCGGGACAGTGAACCCGGTTTCGGCATTGAGCGCCAGTGCCTCGGCGACGAGGGCCAGCGCGTAGTCGCCGGGCAGGGTCACGGCCGTCAGCTCGGTCGTGGCGAGCCAGCTCTGCATCCGCTCAGTCATGCGTCGCCGCGTCGTCTCCTCGTAGGCGCAGTCCTTCACGCCGACGACGTCGTTGAGGACGAGCGCGTAGCTGAGCATGCCGCCGTAGGGCCGCTCGAGGCCGAGCCAGACGACGCGCGAGCCGAGGCCATCGGGCGCCGTCGCGTGGACCTCGACCAGGCGCGGCTGCAGGACGGCCGGCCGGGCCGGCTCGGATGCTCGCGACGGCGGCACCGCGGCGGCGACGCCGACGCTTTGCAGCCGGTGGAGGGCGCGACGGGCGGCCTTGCGGAGATCCTTGCTGGATCCTCGCTCGGCCGCGGCAGTCAGGACCGGAACGGCCGCGGCCGAGCGGGACGCCCCGAGCGCCTCGACGAGCGCCACGGGGCCGCCCGCCACCTCGCCGGCCTGCTCCTCGAGCCGCGCGAGCGGGTCGGCATCCGGACCGAGCGCGAGCAGCTCGGCGACGATCGCGGCCGCTTCGTCCGTCGATGTCTGTCCCCGCACCCCGTTTGTCATCGCTCCCGACCCTCACCCGTCTCGTGTCCGCCGGAATCGTACACATGGGCGGGTCATCGTATACAGTGAGACCGACGTCGCGGACGAGCTTGGCCGTCGTGACCTTGCTCACCCCCAAGCATGCACGGTCCTTGGGCATCACCGGGCAGCGTCCGGAGCGGGGCGGGAGTGATGCCGAGGCTACCGAGGGTGACGGCCAGGGAGGCGCGACGAGCCATCGAGCGGGACGGCTGGTACCACGTCGGCGGCAGCGGCAGCCATCAGCAGTTCAAGCACCCGAGCAAGCCCGGCCGCGTTACCATCCCGGTCCACGGCGGTGCGACAATCAAGGTCGACACGCTCAAGCGGATCATTCAGCAGGCCGGGCTGACCGCCGACGAGTTCGCGGCGCTGCTGTAGGAGGCGACGATGCGACGCTACACCGTCCTGCTGTATCCCGACCCGGACGGCGGCTACAGCGTGCTCGTGCCCGCGTTCGGGCTCCTGGCGACCCAGGGCGACACGGTCGAGGAGGCCCTTGCGATGGCGAAGGACGCTATCGAAGTCGCGGCCCGCGGGCTGCTCGAGGATAGCGAGGACATCCCGGACGAGGACGGGCCGCCGTTCGTCGCGTCGGTCCTGGCGGATGTCGCCGAGCCGGTGGGCGCCCTGTGACGCAAATTTCGCGGACCCGAGCGACCGCTCCGGCGGATCGACGTTCCCGATCCCGTTCGGGGTGGGGGGTACGTCAGCGCGCGGCGACGCTCTCGCGGGCCAATGCCGCGACGCCGAGCACCTCGGCCCGACCTTCGAGTGCCGCCTTCCGGAACTCCACCGTCCGGGCCGGCAGCCGGAACGCGCGCTGCTTCGCGAGCGCGATGGCCGGATCGAGGAGCTGGCGTCCGATCCGCGAGACGCCGCCGCCGATGACGATGACCTCGGGATTGAAGATGTTCAAGTAGTTGGCGAAGCCGACGCCCAGGTAGTGGCTGGCTTTCGCCAGAATCTCTTGGGCGACCGGATCGCCGGCGTCGGCGGCCCGATCCACCTCAATGGCCGATAGCTCGTCCTCCGACGCCGCCAGCCGCGCCAGCAGCTCGGATCGGCCCGTCGCGACCGCCTCGCGGGCCATCCGCGCGATCGCCGTGCCGGAGGCCATGACTTCCAGGCAGCCCCGCTGGCCGCAGGTGTGCGGCGGCCCGCTGTCGTCGACCGTCATGTGCCCCAGCTCGCCGGCCGAGCCGTCGGCGCCCCGATAAAGGCGGCCGTCGAGGATCAGTCCGCCGCCGATGCCGGTGCTGATGGTGAGGTAGATCATGTGGCGGGCACCCTGGCCCGCTCCGTAGCGCGACTCGCCGAGCGCCGCCGCGTTCGCGTCGTTCTCCAGGAAGGTCGGCAGGCCGAGTCGGTCCTCCAGGACCTTCGCCAGCGGCACGGCGTCCCAGCCGGGCAGGTTCGGCGGCTGATAGAGGATGCCCCGCTCGAAGTCGACCGGTCCCGGCGCCGATACCCCGACACCGAGCAGCGCGGAGAAGGCGACACCGCTCGCGGCGATCGCCTCGTGGGCCGACGCCAGCAGTCGCGCCACGACGCGCACCTGGCCCTCGTCGGCGGCCGTCTCGCGTCGATCTTCGCCCAGGATCAGGCCGTCCGCGTCGACGACGATCGAGCGGATCTTGGTGCCGCCGAGGTCGATGGCGACGACGGGCGGGCCGCTCATACCACCGCCCCAGCTCGGTCTAGCACGCGCGCGCCGCCCGCCCCGCCGACGATCACCCGGCTCGCGATGCCGACGAACAGGCCGTGCTCGACGACGCCGAGGAGCCCCTTGATCGCTTCGGCGAGGCGGGCCGGCTGGGCGATCGGGCCGAAGCGACAGTCGAGGACGTAGGTGTTGTCGTCCGTGACGTACGGCGCGCCACCCTCGGCCAGGCGGAGGGTCGCCGCGCAGCCGAGCCGCTCGAGTCGAGCGGCGGTCTGGCGCCAGCCGAAGCGGACGACGGCGACGGGCACGGACTGGCGCTCGCCGAGGCAGCGCACGAGCTTGCTCTCGTCGACGATGACGATCATCCGATCGCTGGCCGTCGCCACGAGCTTCTCGCGCAGCAGGGCGCCGCCTCGCCCCTTGATCAGGTTGAAGGCCGGATCGACCTCGTCGGCGCCGTCGACGGTCACGGCGATCGGCGGCAGCTCCTCCGAGTCGACCAGCGGGATGCCGGCCGAGCGCGCCAGGCCAGCCACCCGTTCCGACGTCGGCGCGACGCGGACCCGCAACCCTCCCCGGACCCGCCGGGCGAGCGCGGCCAGGAACAGCTCGGCGGTCGAGCCGCTGCCCAGCCCCACCGTCATCCCGTCCTCGACGAAGCCGAGTGCCCGCTCGGCAGCGGCCCGCTTGCCGGCGTCGGCGGACGACGCCGTCGCGGTCCCGTCCGTCGCCTCGTTCACGGCGTCTCTCCGCCGAACAGCTTGGCGACGACGGCGAGCGACTCGGTATAGATGCGATCCGTCGCGAATCCGCCGAACTCCTCGCGCAGCAGGTCGGTCTCGGCCTGACTCGGCAGGCGTGCAAGGCTCTCCAGGCGCACGCCATCGGCTTTGACCGTCCGGGCCTCGTCGTCTCCGTACCGCTCGATGCTGTAGGTCGCGCGACGCTCGCCCTCGGCGGCCTCGATCAGGACGGCCCGCAGGCCCGGCTCCGTCGTCTGCTGGCCATCTCGCCGCGCCCCGCTCGGCGCGCGCACAACTTCCACCTGGACCGGCCGCATCCCGTCGACCAGCTCGATGCGCCAGCCGCCGGCGCCGGCCGGTTGGCGCCGCC
>JALYGH010000193.1 GCA_030777205.1 Chloroflexota bacterium | reverse complement strand
AAACGTCGCCAGGAGGACCGGCCAGAGCGCGCGAGCCAGCGCGAACCCGCCGGCTGCGTCCGACGCATCGGTTTCGAGAACCGACCCCTCGCTGCCCCGCATCAACTCGCTCATCTGCCCATCCTCTGTCCGTCGGCGCACCGCTGCGCGCCACGCCGCGACACTCACACCGTCAGGCGTCGCCCCTCCCTCTCGCGATCGTGTAGCTCCAGCATATGCCGATCACGTCGGCTTGGCTGTCAGGCCGGACACACTTGCACAGTCGTCCGCCGGGCACGTCGGGCGAGGGCGCAATCAGCTCTGATCGCCGCGTCCGAGCGACGGGGTCAGGCCGCGGGACGGCGGAACAGCAGGTACCTGAAGCGGCGGGTGGTGGAGAGCGGCTCGTCCGGCCGGATGCCCTCGCGCCCGAGCCAGGCGCGGAAGTCGGCCAGGGCGGCCCGGTAGGGCGCCTCGGGCAGGCCCCAGGTCGACGACCAGACGCGATTCTCCAGATCGGCGACGAACCGAGCGGGAGTTACGCTGTACGCCCACTCGGCGGCGGTCCCGGTCTCCCACTCGGTGAACCCGATGCGGGCGAACGCGTCGATCAGCTCGCCGTCGTCTTCGATGCCGACCGCCGTGCCTTGGAACCTGATCCCGTGAACGTCGCACAGCCGGTTCCACTCGTCCATCAGCGGCTCGTGCCCGAAGTCCTCGCGGGCGTTGACCAGGATCGCCCCATCGGGCCGGACGACCCGCCCCAGCTCCGCAACCGCGAGGCGCCAGGCGCGTACCAGGTGCAGGACGTGGATCGCGAGGACGGCGTCGAACGTCCTGTCCGCGAGCGGGAGCCGCGTCGCGTCGGCGAGGAGGACGGTCAGCGGCTCGTCAACCTGCTTCGCGCGCAGGACGTCGAGCATCGGCCGGGCCAAGTCGGTGCCGATGTAGCGGCCGCCGTGCCGGCTCAGCGGCAGCGCGATCCGCCCGGTCCCGACGCCGACCTCCAACACGCGCGACATCGGGCCGCGCCCGGCCGCCCCGGCGAGCCGGGCCGCAAGCACGTCGCCGACGCCCGGCGGGAAGCCACGCGTCAGGTCGTAGTAGCTCGCTGCCCGCTCGAACCCGATCGACTCGGCCGCCATGCCGCTGTCCTCCGTGGGGCTGACGGCGTTCGGGCCGCGTCGTGTGCCGATTGCCGGCGCGCCAGTCCACCGTGGGGAGCGTACTCCGGAGCGCGGCCGGGCGGGAAGTGGTCCGATAACCTCGGACCCTGGCTGAGGGGGCTCGCTTGTGCTCCGCGGGCGCCCCCGTTGTGGGCGACCGGATGCCGGGCCTATAACCACCCAGACACCGCCGGCGCGTGCCCGGTACCCAGGTACTCGGCCGACCGCGGCGACCAGGAGCGCATCATGGAACGACGCCGCGTCGTCTCGTCCGACCCCCCGAACTACGAGAGCCCGCTCGATCAGGTGAAGGGCTGGATCACTCCGAACGCGCTGCACTTCGTCCGCAGCCAGCACAAGGCGCCGGAGATCGACGCCGCCACCTGGCGGCTGAGGGTCGAGGGCGACGCCGTCGAACGGCCGTACGAGCTGACGTTCGACGACCTGCTGCGGCTGCCGTCCCGGTCGCAGGTCTGCTGGCTGGAGTGCGCCGGCAACAACCGCAGCCTGTACGAGACGGTCATGAAGACCGAGGTCGAGCCGGCCCAGCTCCGCTGGGGCCCCGGGGCCGTCAGCAACGCCGAGTGGACCGGCGCGTCGCTGTCCCACGTGCTCGACCGGGCCGGCGTGGCAGCGGACGCAGTTGACGTGCTGGTCGAGGGACTGGATGATGGCCGGATCTCGCGGCCAATGCCGCTCGACGTGGCCCGCCGGCCGACGACGCTCCTCGCCTACGCGATGAACGGCGAGCCGCTCCCACCCGACCACGGCTACCCGGTGCGGGCGCTGGTGCCGGGCTGGATCGGCACCAACAGCATCAAGTGGGTCGGGCGGATCGTCGTCTCGCGCGAGCCGATCAAGGTGAAGTGGAACACGACGAGCTACGTGATGGACGGCCCCGAATTCCCCGGCACGCCGGCCCTCTCGACCCAGCCGATCAAGAGCATCGTCGCCCTGCCCTACGACGCCGAGCTGTCGGCCGGACCCCAAGTGATCCGCGGCTTCGCCTGGTCGCCGCACGGGCGGATTGCCCGCGTCGAGTGCAGCGTCGATGGCGGGGCGAGCTGGATGAACGCTCGGCTGGTCGAGCCGAACCAGCCGCTGGCCTGGGTGCGCTGGGAGCTGGACTGGGAGCCGACGCCGGGCCGGCACACGATCACGACGCGGGCCGTCGACGAACTCGGCAACCGCCAGCCGGACACGGTGCCGTGGAACCGCCTCGGCTACCTCTACAACGCGGTGGTGGCCCACCCGGTCGTCGTCCGCTGAGGCCAGTGGCCACCGGGCGGGCGCCTGACTTCGCACCACGCTCGGCCGACGTATGACCGAGGCGCCGACGCGACGATATTTCCGCATCGTTCGCTCTCCTACGCCTACCACCGCGGACTTCATGTCATATGAGGCACGCGGCGGCGAGCCACCGCGGGACCCATACCTTCGACGGTTGTGGCAAGGGGTGTCGGTGTACGACAGCGAGGCTCGGGCGCGCGCTCGGGCCGTGAAACAGCCGACCCTCGGAGGATTCATTGCGGAACTGGCGGTTCCGTGGGGTGGCGACATCTGGGCCGAGCGAACCGGGCACCGACGCGGCCATCACACGCTCTGGGGCGCCCCGGAGGCGCTCCTTGCCTGCGTGCGACGAGTTGTGCCAGTCTAAACGGAGAGGACAGTCGTGCGATTCTACGAAGTCTGGGACACTGACAGCGGCAACCTGCTCGGGTCGTCCGGCACCGAGTGGGAGGCACTCGCCCTCGTGCGCGACCTTTCCGCCGGGCGGCCCGACTCGCACGCGTTCTTGCTCGTCTGGGGCGACGAGGACGACGAGAACCTCGGTGGGGAAATTGCCGCGGGCGGCGAGCTGCTGGCCCGCGCCCGCACGGCCGGCTCGACGTCGGCCTGATACTCCGGTGCGGCGCTGCATCGGGAATGCCGACTTGGCCCCGGGTATACTCCGGCGAGCTTGATTCGCGGAGGGCGGCATGGCGGCTGACGAGGCGACGACGAAGATCCTGCTCGACGAGCGGGACATCCCCACCCACTGGTACAACGTCGTCCCGGACCTGCCCGAGCGGCCGGCGCCGGTCCTGCACCCGGGCACCGGCCAGCCAATCGGCCCGGCCGACCTGGCGCCCCTGTTCCCGATGGCGCTCATCGCCCAGGAGATCTCGGCCGAGCCGCGCGTCGAGATCCCGGACGAAGTCCGCGACGTCTACCGCCTCTGGCGCCCCTCCCCCCTCTACCGCGCCCGCCGCCTCGAGAAGGCGCTCGATACGCCGGCCCGGATCTACTACAAGTACGAGGGGGTCAGCCCGGCCGGCTCGCACAAGCCGAACACCGCCGTCGCGCAGGCGTACTACAACAAGCAGGAAGGCATCCGCCGCCTGACGACCGAGACCGGGGCCGGCCAGTGGGGCACCGCCATTGCCATGGCCTGCGCCATGTTCGGGCTCGAGTGCACAGTTTATATGGTGGGCGCCTCGTACCAGCAGAAGCCGTACCGCCGCTCGATGATCCAGGCGTATGGGGCCACGGTGTACGCCAGCCCCTCCGAGCACACCAATGCCGGGCGGACGATCCGCGCCGAGCAACCGGACTCGCCCGGCAGCCTCGGTATCGCCATCTCCGAGGCCGTCGAGGACGCTGCCACCCACGGCGACGCTCACTACTCGCTCGGGTCGGTCCTCAACCACGTCCTGCTCCACCAGACAGTTATCGGCCAGGAGGCCCTCAAGCAGCTCGAGATCGCCGGCGACTACCCCGACGTGTTAATCGGCTGCGTCGGCGGCGGCTCGAACTTCGCCGGCCTGAGCTTCCCGTTCGTCGGCGAGCGGCTGCGCCAGGGAAAGCGCACCCGTTTCGTCGCCGCCGAGCCGGCCGCCTGCCCGACCCTCACCCGGGGCCGCTACGCCTACGACCTCGGCGACACGGTCGGGCTGACGCCGCTGGTGAAGATGCACACCCTCGGGCACACGTTCGTGCCGCCGGCGATCCACGCCGGCGGGCTGCGCTACCACGGCGACGCGCCGCTCCTGTCGCAGCTCGTCCACGACGGGCTCGTCGAGGCCGTCGCCCACAAGCAAACGGCCGTGTTCGAGGCGGCGGTTCGGTTCGCGCGGGCCGAGGGCATCGTCCCGGCCCCGGAGTCGGCCCACGCGATTCGCTCGGCGATCGACGAGGCGCTCGCGGCGCGCGAGGCCGGCGAGCGGCGGGTGGTTGCCTTCCTGCTCTCGGGCCACGGCCACTTCGACATGGCCGCCTACGACGCCTACTTCGCCGGCCAGCTCGAGGACTACGAGTACCCGGACGCGGCCATCGAGGAGGCACTCGAGCGCCTGCCGGCCGTCGGAGCCGGCCGCTAAGCCTGGACTTCGCACGGCGGTCAGGCGTGATCGGCCAGGTAGCGTTCGGCTGGCGGTAGCCCCAGAACGGCAAGGGTGTCGGCGAGCAGCAGAGACGACCTGGTCACGGGTCGGAGCTGGCTACCGTCCTTGATGACCAGCACCGACCATCATCCCTCGATCACAGTGCGAGATCCAGACTTAGCCGGGCGTAATGACGCCGCAGGCGATCCGCCCGCCGCTGTTACCGGTCGGGTCGGTCATCTCGTCGTCGGGGTCGGCGTGGATGACCAGCGCGCTCCCGTCCGCGTCGAACGGGCTACTGGCTCCGGACCTGAGGGTGAGCAGCGTGTTCGACGCCTGGTACGTGGCGGTCCCGTTTGCCTCCACGGTCAGGTTCGGGAGATCGCCCGCGTGGGGACCTTGGGGATTGCGCAGGCCGTGCTGTTGGTTCGTCGGATTGAAGTGGCCGCCCGCGGACATGAAGTCCGGCGGATCGCAGCGCCCCACCGCGTGGACGTGGATCCCGTGCACCCCGGGCGGCAGGTTCCGCACCTGGGCGCTGACCTGCACCCCGCCGGCGGACTCGGTGAACGTGGCCGACCCGATGACCTGACCGCTCGCATCGCGCAGCTCTGCCGTCGCCCGCGAGGCGCCCTGGCCGGCTGCCGGCGAGGGGGAAGCGGCCGGACTCGCCGCCGAGCTAGCC
>JALYGH010000192.1 GCA_030777205.1 Chloroflexota bacterium | reverse complement strand
ATCGCCCAGGTCAAGCTGGCCGACCTCGGGACGCGCATCTTCTACACCGCGCACGGCAGCTTCGACACGCACGCCAACCAGCTCCAGGTCCACGGCCAGCTCTGGAAGGAGATCTCGGAGGCGGTCGCCGCCTTCTTCGCCGACCTGCGCGAGCACGACGCGGCCGACGACGTGATCATGCTGATGTGGACGGAGTTCGGGCGGCGGGTCAAGGACAACGGCGCCGGCACCGACCACGGGGCGGGCGGCATCGCGTTCGTGCTGGGCGACCCGGTCAAGGGCGGGATGTACGGCGAGTACCCGTCGCTCAAGGAGGGCGACCTGGTCATCGGCAACCTGAAGTACAACAACGACTTCCGCTCGACCTACAGCACGATCCTCGAGCGCTGGCTCGGAGTCGAGGCGAAGCCGATCGTGAACGGCAGCTTCGAGCAGTACGCGTTCGTGTGACGAGTGGAGAGAGCGATGACCATATCCGTCAAGAGTCGGCCGTTCCGCTACTCGCATAGCGTCGGCCGGCTGGCGCTCACCGGCAAGGGGTTCAGCAACCCGATCGATCTCGCGCTCGGGAAGGGCGAGCTGCTCTACGTGCTGAACCGCTCGAATGCCACCCAGGCCCCGCAGGGCGCCGTGCGCGTGACGATCTGCACGGTCGGGGAGGAGTACATCGGCGAGTTTGGCGGCTTCGGCACCGACGACGGCCAGATCGTCTGGCCGACCGCCATCGCGGTCGATCTCCACGGCAACATCTACGTCAGCGACGAGCACCGCCACGATGTCCAGGTGTTCGGACCGGATCACGCCTTCATCCGCAAGTGGGGCAGCCAGGGCTCCGGCGACGGCCAGCTCGACCGCCCGTCCGGTCTCGCCGTGGACGCCGACGACAACGTCTTCGTCGTCGACCATATGAACAACCGCATCTGCAAGTTCACCCCCGAGGGCGAGCTCCTGACGACCTGGGGCCGGGCCGGCAGCGGCCCCGGCGAGTTCAACCTGCCCTGGGGCGTCGGCGTGGACAAGCAGGGGCAGGTCTACGTGGCGGACTGGCGCAACGACCGGATCCAGAAGTTCACCGGCGACGGCGACTACCTGGCCACGATCGGCGAGCCGGGCTCGGAGGTCGGGCAGCTCCGGCGGCCGGCGAACATGGCCGTCGACGACGACGGCAACATCTACGTCGCCGACTGGGGCAATGAGCGGGTGGCGGTGTTCACCCCGCTGGGCTTCCCGCTGACGATGATGATCGGCGACTCCGAGATGTCAACCTGGGGCGCCGAGTTCCTGGCGGCCAACCCGGACCTCGTCGAAGGCCGCAAGATCATGGCCGACGGCACGCCGGAGAAGCGCATCCACGGCCCGACCGCCGTCGAGGTCGACGCCGAGGGGCGCGTCATCATCGTCGATAGCTGCCGCCACCGGCTCCAGATCTACGAACGGGCCTGACCGTTCCGGATCCGCGGCGACGGGGCGGGCCGTCGTGCCCGTCCCGCCGCCTGGGCACCACCGCGTCGACTGCGCCCGGGCCGGTCGGCGCAGACGCGTTACCGACGGAGGGAGCAAGCTCCGACCCGCAGGCCGAGGAGGGACACGTGCAGGGCTCACATCAGGACGTCGCCACCGGCGGGACCCCGACGCTGCCCCGCGTCGCCGAGCTATACGACCCGAACGGGCGGTTCGACGTAACGATCGAGGACGTCGAGTACCGCCGCGACGGCTCGGAGGGCTGGCTGGCGCGGGTCTACCGGCCGCGGGGGCGGGGCCGTTCCCGGCCCTGCTGGAGGTCCACGGCGGCGCCTGGAACGCCAACGACCGGACCCAGAACGCTTCGCTCGACGAGGCGCTCGCCGCCAGCGGGCTGGTCGTCGTGGCGATCGACTTCCGCCTCGGCACCCAGACGCCCTACCCCGCTTCGATCGCCGACGTGAACTACGCGACGCGCTGGTTGAAGGCCCGGGCCGGCGACTTCAACGCTACGGCTGAGGTGCTCGGCGGGCTGGGCCTGTCGAGCGGCGGGCATATGGTCATGCTCAGCGCGATGCGGCCACGCGACCCGCGCTATGCGGCGCTGCCGCTCGACGCGACCATGGGCACCTCGGACTCGGGCGCCGACGCGAGCCTGGCGTACGTGATGATGGGCTGGCCGGTCCTCGATCCGCTCGCCCGCTACCGCTACGCCAGGGACCTGGGGCGCACGAACCTGGTCGAGTCGCACGACCGCTACTTCGGCGACGAGGCCACGATGGACGAGGCGAATCCCCAGCGCATCCTCGAGCGCGGCGAGGCCGTCGAGCTGCCACCGGCGCTCCTCTTCCAGGGCGCCGCCGATGACGTGCTCTCGCCGCGCACGGCCGAGCGATTCGTCGAGGCGTACGGGCGAGCCGGCGGCATCATCGAGCTGGCCCTGTACCCCGGCGCCGGGCACGGCTACGCGCGCGAGCTCGGTCCGAACACGACCCGCACGATCGCGCTGCTGAAGTCGTTCGTCGCCCGCCAGCTCGCCGCGATCGACCAGGAAAGTTAAGCGTCCCGGCTGGGATGGCTCGGCGTGGGCAATGAGCACCCACTCCGCCAGCGCCGCGACGACTCGGTTCCGCTCGTGCGCATCGGCCGCGTCGCTGATGACGGCCAGGCGTGCCGGCGCCCGCGGTCCGAGCCGCCGCTCGATCAGGGTGGGGTAGGCATCATCCCCACGGGCGACGGTCCGGACCTCGCCGACCGCTTCCGCCACGTCAGTCGGAGACGGCGTATTCGAGTCGCCGTCACCGGTGCTGGCATGGAATATCAGGCGGACGCGCCGGACGCGCCAGGGAGCAGCGACTGGGCCTGGGCGAGTACCGCCTCGGCCGGCTGCTCCAGATCGATCGCCTTGCCGAACGGCTGCGGGACGCGCTGATCGGTCGGCCAGTAGACCTCGATGCGATTGCCCTCCGGGTCGAAGAAGTAGATCGCGAGGGCGATCCCGTGGGTGACCTCCCGCTCGACCGTCACGCCCTCGGCCAGCAGGAGCCGATGGAACGCCAGCAGGTCGTCCACGCTGCCGATGTGCCAGGAGATCTGCTGGATCACGCGGGCGTCGGGCGGGGCCGTGCGACCGCGCACGATCACGAATTCGTGGTGCTCCTCCTCCGGCCGCGAGCTCAGGAACACCATCCCCCGCTCGTCGTCCTCGTCGGTGACGGTCAGCCCGAGGATGCGGGTGTAGAAGTCCCGCATTCGAGCCAGATCCTCGACGTAGATGCCGGTGTGGCCGAGTCGCGTTACCCGAGGCATGCCGACCTCCCCTTCGGCCGCTCGCCCGGTTGGTCGAGGCGAGCGGGTCACCAGACGGACCCCGCAATCGGACAGGCGTCCTGACCGCCTGGCGCCACTATGGCGCGCACCGGCCGCCATGTCAACCGCCTTCCTGGTCGAGGCGGCGTCCTATTCGAGCGCGCGGCCGAGCGCCTCGTCGAGCAGCGGCGCGAGCCGCATCAGGTAGGCGTGCTGGCGAACGACGACCGCCATGACCGGCGCTTGTCGCGACATGCTGAGTAGCAGCTCGACGTCGCGCGGCTGGCGGCTCAGCTCGTCCAGCAGGTTGGCCGCGGCGGTCGCCGCCTCCGGATCGCCGACGGCCCGGAGGTCGCCGAGCAGGCGCCGAAACTCGGTCAGGGCGATCCGGTCGTCCGCCGTAAACCGTGCCGCGCCGGCCGGCCGGCCCGGCTCGACGGCCAACGCCGCCTCGAGCTGCCGAACGCGCTCGGCCAGCCGATTGGCCGTCTCGGCCAACGAGGCGAGGTCGCGTCCGACGTCGGCCAGGGTCGTGCCGGTCGCGG
>JALYGH010000191.1 GCA_030777205.1 Chloroflexota bacterium | reverse complement strand
GGCTGGGCCTGCCCGAGACGGCGTACGGCGTCCACCTTGTCGCGGTGTCGAACATGGTGCGGGTGGCCCGCGCGGTCTCGACCGAGCGCGGGCGCGACCCGCGCCGCTGCACGCTCGTGGCGTTCGGCGGCAACGGGCCCGTCCACGCCGCCGAGGTCGCCCGCCAGCTCGACATCGCGAAGGTCATCGTCCCGCCCTGGCCGGGCCTGTTCAGCGCCTTCGGCCTCCTCGCCGCCGAGCCGCGTCACGAGCTGACCCGGGCCCGCCGCGTCCCGCTGCCGGCGGCGACGCTGGCCGAGGTGCTGGCCGGCCTGGCTGAGCTGGAGCGCGCCGCCCGCGCGACGCTGGCCGAGGAAGGCCACGCCGGCGAGCAGGTCGTGGTGGAGCCGCTGCTCGACCTCCGCTACCGCGGCCAGACGTCCGAGCTGCGCATCCCGCTCGACTCGCTCGGCGGCGGGGCGCGTGACCCGGGCAGTGCCGACGACCTCCTGCGGCGGGCCGCGGCGCGCTTCGAGGACGAGCACGAGCGCACCTACGGCTACCGCGACCGCGCCGACCGGGTTGAGCTGGTCAACCTCCGGATCGTGGCGCGCGTGCCGGCCGCCGTGCCGCGCCCGCGCGTCGACCTCGCCTCGCCCGCCGCCGAGGAGGCACGAGCGGCCTACTTCGGGCCGGACTACGGCGTCCTGTGCACACCGGTCCTCGATCGGGCGGCACTCGACAGAACGCCGCGGCCCGGCCCGCTGATCGTCGAGGAGTACGACGCGACCACGGTCGTCCCACCCGGCTGGCTGGCCCGCCGCGACGAGGCGGCGAACGCTATTCTGACGTTGGCGTGAGCCTCGCCCTCGCCGCCCCCGCCGCCCTCGGGGGCGGCGAGGGCCCAGGAGAACCTGCATGCCGATTGACGCTGTGAGCCTGGAGCTGGTCAAGAACGCCGTGGAGTCGGTCGTCGACGAGATGGCGCTCACGCTCATGCGGACCGCCTACTCCTCGAACCTCAAGAGCTCGAACGACCTGTCGAGCGCCTACTGCTCGCTCGACGGCGAGCTGCTCGCTCAGGGCTTCACCCTGCCGATGCAGCTCGGCTCGATCCCCGACGCCATGGCAGCGGTCCTGGCCAAGTTCGGCGGTCGCTTCGAGCCCGGCGACTGCGTGATCCTGAACGACCCGTACGAGGGCGGGACGCACCTGCCGGACATCTTCCTGATCAAGCCGCTCTTCCTGGCCGGCGAGCACGTCGCCTACTGCGCCACGATCGCCCACCATACCGACATCGGCGGGCGGGTGGCGGGCGGCAACGCCTCGGACTCCACCGAGATCTACCAGGAAGGGCTGCGGCTGCCGCCGGTCAAGCTGTACGAGGCCGGGCACCCGAACCGGGCCCTGTTCGACATCATCGCCACGAACGTCCGCGTGCCGGACAACCTGCTCGGCGACCTGCGCGCCCAGCTCGCGGCGATCCACATCGGCGAGCGGGGCCTGGAGGAGCTGGCCCGGCGCTGGGGGCAGACCTGGCTGTTCGACGCGCTCGATGAGCTGATGGCGTATACCGAGCGGCTCGCCCGAGCCGAGATCCGTGGCTGGCGCGACGGGACCTACTCGTTCACCGACTACATCGACGACGACGGCCTCGACCCCGACCCGATCCCGATCGTGGCGACCGTGACCGTGGATGGTGACCGGCTGGTCGTCGACTTCGCCGGCACGGCACCCCAGGTGCGCGGGGCGATCAACGCGACCGGCTCGTTCGCCCGCTCGGCGGTGTACGCCTGCGTGCGCGGCCTGATGGACCCGAGCATCCCGAACAACGGCGGCTACTTCCGCCCGATCGAGGTGCGCGTGCCCGCGGGGACGGTCATCAACCCGACGCTGCCGGCCCCGGTGGCGGCGCGCGGGCTGACCGGGTTCCGCCTGGCGAACGCGATCTTCGGCGCGCTCGCCGAGGTCGCGCCCGACCGCGTGCCGGCCTGCGAGTCCGGCGGGGACACCGGGATCACGATCGGCGGCTACGACGAGCAGGGGCGGGCGTTCGTCTTCCTGGAGTTCCTGCACGGTTCGTGGGGCGGCCGACCGGACCGCGACGGGGTGGATGCCTGCTCGAGCGCGGTCGCCAACTTCTCGAACAACCCGATCGAGCAGTTGGAGGGCGACCACCCGCTGCGGATCGAGGAGTACGCCTTCGTGCCGGACAGCGGCGGCGCGGGCACGTACCGCGGCGGCCTCGCGCTGTCGCGGACCTATCGCTTCCTCGAGCGCGAGGGGGCGCTGCAGCTCCGGACCGACCGCCAGCGCTTCCGGCCGTGGGGGTTGGCCGGCGGGCGGGACGGGACGCCGTCCTCGAACCTGCTCAGCCTGGGCGGGCGCGCGGAGGTGCCACCGTCGAAGGGGTACTACGTCATCCGCCGCGGCGATGTGCTGCGGCACACGCTGGCCGGCGCCGGCGGACACGGCGACCCCCTCGATCGCGACCCGCGGCGCGTGGCGGCGGACGTGCTCGACGAGAAAGTGACACTCGAGGGCGCGCGGCGGGACTACGGAGTCGTGATCGACCCGCGGACCGGACAGCCGGATGCCGCGGCAACCGCCAGGCTGCGCGCTGAACTCCGTGACGCTCGGCCCTCGTGATCGACCCGGGGCCTTCCTCGAATCCGGGTCGCGTCCTGGCTGCTGCGCGGTGCCCGGTGGAGCGGCCCGATGCGAACTGTCCTTGCGCGCCTCCGTCTCGCCAGACTGGGCAGAACACTGTGCCTCGAGGTTGCGGCGCCGATATACGAACCCCAGATGGTAACCGGGAGGCAGCAGTCGACGTCCCGCCCGTGGCCCGCAGGCGCGGCGCCTCGGCCGGGCGCCGGCCATGAACCGGGCGGCCCACTGGCCGTCGAGGAGGCCCGACGGCATCCCCAGCGGCGAGCCCTCGGACGCCCGGGCCGAACAGCGCGGCCAGCGCCTGCCCCGGCGTGCCGACCGTGACGAACAGGAGACCTGCCCCAGTGCAGGCTTCGGCGGCGGTCGCAGCCGGTCGAGCCCCGTCCGCGGCGAGCGCCTCCAGCGACGCCGGTACCGGATCGTAGGCCGCCACGTTGTGCGCCGCCTCGACAAGCCGACGTGCCATCGGCAGCCCCATCGCGCCGAGCCCGAGCCACCCTGCGCGCGCCACCTGCTCTTCCTCGGCCGAGATTCGTGACGTGGCAGAAGTGTAGGTGGCCAGGCCGGTGCCCGGGCGGCGTCCTCCGCGGCTCACCACCGTGACGCTCCGGATGGCCCAGCATTTCTCCTCCGCCGGCAGCCGACCGTCCCGGCTCGACCCACGAGGCCGCACGACCCTCCTGCTCGCGCGCATCGATTTCGTCCCTAACCCACCGCGAGCGAGGGATACACTACCGTCCGTTTCAGTTGGCCGGACGCGGTCTTGTACGCACCCGCTCGCAGCAGCGAAGAGCGAGATCCTCGCGGATACTCCCGGCTGCCGGACAAGAACGAGCGAGACGCGGCACAACTCGGCCGGGGCATCCGAACGCGCCGGCTACGAGGCCTGGTACACTGAACGACGTACTCGGGTGAGTTGTGGACAAGCATGGCAGATGGCACGTTACTC
>JALYGH010000190.1 GCA_030777205.1 Chloroflexota bacterium | reverse complement strand
GGGCCGGCGTCCGCGGCGGACGCCCCCGCCCCACCACCGGCGCCGGCCGCCACGCGGCTCGCGAGCTGTTCCAGCCGCGGCCGATCGAAGCCGACGATGACGTCGCGGGCGCCGGGCCGGCTCGGGTCCTCGGCCAGGATAACCGGAACGCCCATCTGGCCGCTCTTGGCCACCATCTCCTGGGCGGCGGCCTGGTCGCGCGAGACGTCGCGCTCCTGATAGGGAACACCTTTGGAGCGAAGGAACTCCTTCGCGACTTTACACCACGGTCAAGTCGGGGTCGAGAAGACGGTCACCTGCTCGGCCATGCCGGACCTCCTTTGTCGTACCATAGCCCGCCGCACGAGCAATGCCAGGCCGGCGGGGACCGAAGCTATGGGATCACGACGTCGGCCCCCGCGATCGAGCTACAGCGGCCATCGGAGCGGCGATTGCGCGGAGGGACCGGGCGAACCCGGGGCGCGGCGCGGCTCCAGCGGAGCGCTCAGCCCGAGCCAAAGGGCGAGCAGCGCGAGCCGTAGCCGGCTGCGAACGGTGATGAGGAGTGACATAGGCCGCTCCGTCCTCTCTGGTCAACTGGCTCCGCGCGTCGGCACGCGGATCAAGTGGAGCGCGTTCGTGTAGAGGGTATTGCTGGGGTATTTCGACACACCGGCGCCTTCCGGTTCGGGCTCGGCGACGCGGTCGCCGCGTTCGCGGCCAGCGAGGCTACCTCCCGACTGCCCCGATCCCAGATCCTGAGCGAGTCATACAGGTCCGGCACTCCGATGACCTGACCGTCGCGGCTCATGATCGTCCGCGAGTCGTCGTCCGCCCCGACGCCGTCGACATCCCGAGAAGTACGGAGACATGCACGTAGCTGGCATGCGACATGCGACCGGCCGGCACACAGCTCGGCGGGCCGGCCAGGGAGGCGTCACGATGCACGAGGAACGGGACTGGCAGGGCGGCACGCAGGCGACGGACGACCGAGGCACGGAGTGGGAGCGCGCGGTCGCGATCGGCCAGGGCGCGTTCTACGTGGCGACCGGGATCTGGCCGATCCTCAGCCTGCGGACGTTCGAGGCGGTGACCGGGCCGAAAGCGGACGGCTGGCTGGTCAAGACGGCCGGTGTGCTGATCACGGCGATCGGCGCGGGCCTGACGACGGCCGGGCTGCGCGGCCGGGTGACGCCAGACCTGAAGCTGGTGGCGGTCGGGGCGGCGGCCGGCCTGACGGCGATCGACGTGGTGTACGTCAGGCGGGGGCGGATCGCGCCGATCTACCTGCTCGACGCGGTGGCCGAGGTCGCGCTGATCGGCGCGTGGGCCGCCGCGCGGCTGGTGCGACGCGGCCGACGCGGGGCGGGGTAACGGCCCGGTCGCCGGTCGGGAGCGACCTGTCGGGCCACGAAGGGGGCGCCACCGCGGCGGTTCGTCTCGGCGTCGCGTACCGCGCGGTAGCCCGTGGCCCGGTTTCTGCAAACCCTTGAGAGTCGCTCACAAGAGCCAACCAAGCGGCCGGAGACACGGTGCAGGCGGTCTCGACTCCGCCGCGGAGCGCAAGCGTGGCGGAACGCGTGACGCGCGACGAGGTCGGACTCGGCAAGACGGAAGCGACGTTCGAGGAACAGGCGGGGCACCGATCTGGGCATCGCATCTGAGCACTGCGCGCGGGAGGTCCTCATATGCAGACGGTCAGCCCTGTCGCGGCACGCTACGGGCTGGAGAACCACGGCATCCGCAACGTGGACATCGTCCACTGGAACTTGTCCACCCCCCAGCTCTACGAGGAGGCCATCCGCCGGCGCGAGGGGCGACTGGCCCGGACCGGCCCGCTGATCGTGCGGACCGGGCAGTACACCGGCCGCTCGCCCAGGGACAAGTTCATCGTCCACGAGCCGTCCAGCGCGGACAAGATCTGGTGGGGCAGCGTCAACCAGCCGATGGAGCCGGCCCAGTTCGAGGGGCTGCGCGCCCGGATGCTGACCTACCTCGAGGGCAAGGAGCTGTACGTCCAGGACTGCTTCATCGGCGCCGATCCGGAGTACAAGATGCCGGTCCGGGTCGTCACCGAGCTCGCCTGGCACAGCCTGTTCGCCCGCACCATGTTCATCCGTGCGACTCGCGAGCAGCTCGCCGGCCACGTCCCCGAGTTCACCGTGATCTACGTCCCGGGCTTCACCGCCATCCCGAAGCAGGACGGGACCCGCTCGGACGTGTTCATCGTCCTGAACTTCGCCGAGCGACTGTTGCTAATCGGCGGCACCCAGTACGCCGGCGAGATGAAGAAGTCGGTGTTCACCGTCTTCAACTACCTGCTGCCGCTGCGCGGCGTGCTCTCGATGCACAGCGCGGCGAACATCGGGCCGAGGGGCGACGTGGCGGTCTTCTTCGGGCTCTCGGGGACCGGCAAGACGACGCTGTCGGCGGACCCGAGCCGCACGTTGATCGGCGACGACGAGCACGGCTGGAGCGAGCGGGGCGTCTTCAACTACGAGGGCGGCTGCTACGCCAAGGTCATCCGCCTGTCGCCCGAGGCCGAGCCGGACATCTACGCCGCGAGCCACCGCTTCGGCACCGTGCTCGAGAACGTCGGCTTCGACACCGCGACCGGTGAGCTGGGCTTCGACGATGACTCGCTGACCGAGAACACCCGCTCGGCCTACCCGATCGACTACATCCGCAACGCCACCCTCGAAGGCATGGGCGGCCACCCCCGCAACGTGATCTTGCTGACCGCCGACGCATTCGGCGTCCTGCCGCCGGTCGCCAGGCTCTCGCGCGACCAGGCGATCTACCACTTCCTGTCCGGCTACACGTCCAAACTCGCCGGCACCGAGCGCGGGGTCACCGAGCCGGCGGCCACGTTCAGCACCTGCTTCGGCGCGCCGTTCGTCCCGTTGCCGCCGACGCTCTACGGCACCCTGCTCGGCGAGAAGCTCGATCGGCACGGGACCGAGGCCTGGTTTGTGAACACCGGCTGGAGCGGCGGCCCCTACGGGGTCGGCCAGCGGATGCGGATCGCCCACACCCGCGCGATGGTCCACGCGATCCTCGACGGCTCGCTGCGCGAGGTCCCCTTCCAGACCGAGCCGAACTTCGGCCTGGCGATCCCAACCGCCTGCCCGAACGTCCCGAACGAGATCCTGAACCCCCGCGACACCTGGGCCGACAAGGAGGCCTACGACACCCAGGCGCGCAAGCTCGCGGCGATGTTCGCCGACAATTTCCGCGAGTTCGCCGATCATGTGGCGCCGGCGGTCCGAGCTGCCGGTCCGCGGGCGGGCTGAGGCGCTCCGGGCGCGCCGTCAGCCCTGACGGCGCTGATGATCCATACTGAGTGCATCGATCTCCACGCGCCGGGTAGGTCCGGGATTCTGCTGCGAAGACCCGTGCCCGGAGACTGGGGGGCAGGATGTCTGTGAGCCCGCGGGCCGGCCGTCCGGCGGACGCAGCGCAGCTCGTGAACGTCGAACAGCTCATCGCCGCCTACCACGACCTGAAGCCCGATTTGAGCGTGGCCGGCCAGCGCGTCGCCTTCGGCACGTCCGGTCACCGCGGGTCGTCGTTCCAGGCAGCCTTCAATGAGCCGCACATCCTGGCGATCACTGAGGCCATCTGCCGCTATCGGCAGCAGCAGGGCTACGACGGCCCGCTGTTCATCGGCAAGGATACGCACGCGCTCTCCGAGCCGGCCTTCCGCACCGCCCTGGAGGTGCTCGCCGCGCACGCGGTCGAGGTGCGGGTCGACGCGGCCGGCCGCGACACGCCGACGCCGGCCATCTCACACGCGATCCTCGCGGCCAACCGCGGACGACGGGAGGGCCTGGCGGACGGGATCGTCGTCACGCCCTCGCACAACCCGCCCGAGGACGGCGGATTCAAGTACAACCCGCCCGACGGGGGCCCGGCCGATACCGAGGTGACCGGCTGGATCCAGGCCGAGGCGAACCGGCTGCTGGTGGCAGGCCTCGACGGCGTGCGCCGGATGCCGTACGAGCAGGCGCGCCGGGCGGCGACGATCCGTCCGTACGACTTCGTGTCCGCGTACGTGGACGACCTGCCCAACGTGATCGACATGGACGCGGTCCGCGCGGCGGGGCTCAAGATCGGCGTGGACCCGCTCGGCGGGGCCAGCGTCGCCTATTGGCAGGCCATCGCCGAGCGGTACGGCCTCGACCTCACGGTCGTGAACGCTGCCACCGACCCGACCTTCCGCTTCATGACGGTCGACTGGGACGGCAAGATCCGCATGGACCCGTCCTCGCCCTACGCGATGGCCGGGCTGATCGAGCTGCGGGACGGCTTCGACCTCGCGCTCGGCAATGACGCCGACGCCGACCGCCACGGGATCGTGACGCGTGGCGCGGGGCTGCTGAACCCGAACCACTTCCTGTCGGCGGCTATCGCTTACCTGTATCCGCACCGGCCGGACTGGCCCGCCGACGCGGCGATCGGCAAGACGCTGGTGAGTAGCAGCATGATCGACCGTGTCGGGGCGGATCTCGGGCGCCGGGTGGTCGAGGTGCCGGTCGGCTTCAAGTGGTTCGTGCCCGGCCTGCTCGACGGCTCGCTGGCCTTCGGCGGGGAGGAGAGCGCCGGCGCCTCGTTCCTCCGACGGGCGGGCGGGCCCTGGACGACCGACAAGGACGGCATCATCCTCTGCCTGCTGGCCGCCGAGCTGACCGGGCGCCTGGGCCGCGACCCGGGCGAGGTGTACCGGGGCCTGACGGAGCGCTTCGGCGCGCCCGTCTATCGGCGGATCGACGCGCCGGCGACGCCGGAGCAGAAGGCTGTGCTGAGCCGGCTCTCGCCGGACGACGTCCGCACGTCCACCCTGGCCGGGGAGCCGATCAGGGACGTGCTGACCAGGGCGCCCGGCAACGGCGCGCCGATCGGCGGGCTCAAGGTAGTCACGGCCAACGGCTGGTTCGCCGCACGCCCCTCCGGCACCGAGCAGACCTACAAGGTGTACGCGGAGAGCTTCCTCGGTCCCGACCACCTCGAGCGCATCCTGGAGGAGGCCCAACAGCTCGTCGGCGCTGCGCTGGCCACCCCGGTCTACGAGTAAACGCCAGCTCACGCCCCGCGGATCGTGACCGTCCCGCCCTCCGTCGGCGGCGCCATCCAGTCC
>JALYGH010000189.1 GCA_030777205.1 Chloroflexota bacterium | reverse complement strand
GTCAGTGCCAGAGTCAGCGGCAGCGCGGCCACCGCGACCGCCCCTGCGCCGAGCGCGAGCGTGCGGCGCTCAACCACGAGGAGCGAGCGTGAGGTCGACCACCGCGCGCTCGTCGTCGAGATCCACGACGCGCCGGATGAAGACGGCGCGGTAGTCGCCGTCGTCGTAGCCGACGTGGATGTTGGGCTCGCCGAACTGCGGGACGGTGGGCGCCGTCTCGATCCGGTAGCGACCGTCGGGGCCGGTGCGCACGCTCGCCCGGTTGTCCCGCTCACCGCCGGTCTGCGTCGCGAGCCAGACCTGGATGCGAACGCCCTCCAGCGGCCGGCAGCCCTCGGCGGAGCGAACGAGCCCGGTGATCACGAAGCCGCTGCCGAGCGAGTCGCGCTCGGGGGCGTCGGGGATGTAGTTGTTCGTCCCGCCGGGATTGCTCTTCGTCGCCTTGCAGCGGCGCCGCGGCCGCTCCTCGTGATCGCGCCGCGGCTCCGGCCTCACCGCCCGCTCCGGGCCCGACTCCCCCACGTTCTCGGCGCCCGTCCCCGACGGCTCGCTGGCCAGCAGCGCCGCCACGATCGCGACGGTGACGAGCGCGAGGAGGAGCCCAAGCAGCAGCGGTCGCCGCACGTCAGCCCTCCCTGCGCGCCCGAGGCCGTGGGTCGATGCGGTGCGCGGCGCGCTGGGTCGTGAAGCCTCGACACGACATCGCGTTGACGATAGGCAACGGCTGCGGCGCGCGCGCGCCGTCCGGCGATCAGCTCAACCTGGATCCACCGATCCTCGCGGCGAATCCCCGACGAGGAGCAGGAGCGACAGGGACGCCGCTCATTCGCCCTTCGTCTCGTGCGGCAGGTCCTTCAGGAAGTGGTGGCACTTATGGGCGCGCTCGGAGTCCTGCGCCATGACCTCCTCGAAGAACGACGCGATGTCGTCTCGCCCGGCGTTCTTGGCGTCGCGCACGTATTGCCCGTAGTCGTGGCCTGCCTTCAGCGAGTGGTACTGCACCGATATCAAGTCGTAGGCCAGATCGTCGAATCCTGTCTCACCTGTCGCCATCGTCAGCCTCCTGTCCGGGTCGAAAATCCGCAACGGCCCCTCCCTATACCCCGACGCGCGCCGCCCACGCAGGACAGGTGGCGGCCCTCCGTTGGCGGTCACGGCGCCCGCCGGCTGCAGCGGGCGCTCTACGGGCGCGTCACGAGCCACGCCGGGCGGTCCGGCATCGGGTTTGCGGCCACGATGGTGCGAGGATCCCCGGATCGTGGCTTCGAGCGGTGACAGCGCGGCGCTCGAGCGCTGGCGCCGGCTGGTGACCGGGCGCCTGGACGAGATGAGGCGCCTGTCGCCCGGGTCGGGCTGCGTCAGCGGATCGTTCTGGGACGGTCGCGCAGAGCGCTACGCCGCCGATGTGCGCTTGGAGAATCCGGCCAGGGATCCGTTTCTGCGCCGGTTGCGCCGCGTGACCGATTCGTCGAGCAGCGTGATCGACGTCGGCGCGGGGACGGGCCGCTACGCTCTTGCGCTCGCCGGAGCGGTCCGGCACGCACGGCGGTCGAGCCGAGCGCGGCGATGCTCGCCGTCCTGCAACGCGCCGCCCGGCAACTGGACGTGACGAACGTCAGCACGATCGCGGCGAGCTGGGAGGACACGGAGGTGCCGACGGCCGACGTCGCGTTCTCGTCGTTCGTCGTGTCGCTCGTCGCCGAGGCGGGTCCCTTTCTCGCCAAGCTCGACGCCGCAGCGCGTCAGCGCGTCCTGCTCTACGTCGGCGCATACTGCGGCGACGCGCTGCTCGATCCGCTCTGGCGACACTTCCACGACGTCCCCCGCGCCCCCGGCCCGGGCTTCCTGGATTTGCTCGCAGTCCTGCGCGAGCTGGGTATCGAGGCGACGGTGAAGGTCGTGGAGATCGCGAACAACCGGCGCTTCGCGACGGTCGACGAGGCAGTCGAGTACTACCGAGACCGGCTGCTGCTGTCGGACACGCCCGCCGTTAGGCGCGAGCTCGAAGGCCTGCTGTCGGTCTGGCTGCTCGGCCGCCGCGGAGCGCTCAGGCCTCCGTTGCGGACCGTTCCGGCGGCGATCCTCGAATGGAGCCCGACGACGAGATCGCCGCGATGACGCTCGCTACAGCGGGATGTTGCGCATGACCGGGCGCTCGCGGTCGACGGTCGCCGTCATCAGCATCCCGAGCGCGTCGCACAGCCGCCGGCGGGTGCTCGCCGGCGCGACGATCTCGTCGACCGCACCCTCGCGGGCCGCCGTCTCGGAGGACAGCCAGTCGCGCTCGTACTCCTCGGCGAACTCGTCGCGCGCCTGCGCCGGATCGTCGGCGGCCTTGATCGCGCGCCGGTGGACGAGGTCGACGGCCTGCTTTCCGCCCATGACGCCGAGCTGGGCCTGCGGCCAGGCGAGCACGAGGTCGGCGCCCAGCTCGCGGCTGTTCA
>JALYGH010000188.1 GCA_030777205.1 Chloroflexota bacterium | reverse complement strand
CGCGGAGCTCGACGCCGACCCGGTCCGCGTCCGCCAACTCTGCGGCTGGGACTGGCTCACCGGCGCCCTCGACGCCCTCCCGGCGCCTACCGAGAAAGCGGCGTGACCAGACGGAATTGGTATTATCCGATCGAACTCGTTCCGTCCCGTCGAGCCGTGCGAGCGTACCGCTAGCGGCCGTTGCCACTTGTGCCGGGCGCCGGAGCGGGCGGTCGGCAGCGGGCGGCGGCGACGGCGCAGTAGCTCGGGTCGATGTCGATGCCGATCGAGCGCCGCCCGAGGTCCTTCGCCGCTCGACAGGTCGTGCCGCTCCCGACGAAGGGGTCGAGGACCACGTCCTCGCGGAAGCTGAAGAGGCGGATCAGGCGGCGCGGCAGCTCCTCCGGGAACGGCGCCGGGTGCGCGTACTTCCGCGTGTTCTCGCCGTGGAAGTCCCAGATGCCGAGCGTCCACTTCATGAAATCTTCGCGGGAGATGTCCGAGGTCTTGCCCCGCCCGTTCCGCCGGCGGCGATCCCGCGAGAGCACCAGCACCGCCTCGGCCGCCGTGTTCACCCACGGATCGGAGGCGCTCAGCCAGCTCCCCCAGGCCGTCCGACGGGAGACATTGTTTTCCAGCCAGAGGATCGTCGTGTTGTAGACGAACCCCAGCGTGTGGACGAGCAGCTCGGTGAAGTCGCCCAACACCGGCTGCTTGTGCGTCGCGCGCTTGCCGCCCTCGTCGAATTTCACGTTGATGTCGAGCGGGATGTTCAGGCAGAGCCGACCGCCCGGCTCCAGCACCCGCTGCAGCTCGCGGCCCCAGCGCGCCACCCAGTCGAGGTAGGCGTGGTAGGTGGCGTCGTCGCGGGTCGTCCCGTAGTCCTTGCCCAGGTTGTACGGCGGGCTCGTCACGACGAGCTGGACGCTCCCCGGCTGCAGGAAGTCGAGGTTGGTGCTGTCGGCGTTGAAGAGCGTGACCAGATCGTCCTGAAAGTAGGGCGACGGGGAGCACGATGGGGTAGCCAAATCGGCCCCGGGCGCGCCCACCAGCCGGCCGTCGCGGCCATCGGAGCGCGGGGGTACGGCGGCAGATGGGAGTCGACCGTTGGTGGGCGCGCCCGGGGCGCCGGGCAGCACGTCGTCGGGGGCAGTCATCGCGGGGGCCAGCCTAGCACCCCGGCCGGTGGCCCGTCCACGTGCCAGAGGCGCGGCCGCCCGCCGGTCGGCGATCGGGCGGCGCTCGACGCGCAGCTTGCCCGCGACCGGCCGGCAGGTCAGGGCGTCGCGCCGGGCGCGACGTCGGTCTCTATCCGTGCGGAGGGCCGAGCCGCCCGACGGCGGAGCAGCGGGCCGAGGAGCACGGCCAGCAGCGTCGCCGCCAGGAGTGCCGACGCCGCGGCGCTCACCACCAGGCCGACCTTGAACGAGACCGGGTCGTAGACGAACGTCACGACGTGCGAGCCGGCCGGCAGGCGGACGGCCCGCTCGATACCGTTCGCGCGCAGGACCGGCGCCTCGCGCTCGTCGACCAGCGCCCGCCAGCCCTCGTCGTAGCGGTCCGCCAGCACGAGGTAGCCCGGCGCGTCCATGTCGGCGCGGACGACGACCCGCGACGGCTCGTGGCGCAGCAGCTCGGCCCGACCCGGCGGCGTCGCGTCGACCGCCGGGTGCGCGTCGGCCGGGTCGAGCCCGTCGACGATGACCTCCCGGCGCGGGTCCCAGGAACGCTCCTGGAGCTGTTCCGAGATCGGGTCGCCCGGCTCGGCCGGGATCGCGCCGCCAACCACCGAGACGCGCGACCAGGCCATCGTGTTCTCGAACAGCGACCACTCCGAGGTACTCAGGACTTCGCGGTACTTCGCCTTGTCGGTCGGGCGCACGACATGGACGCCGCCGTCCGGCGCGCGCAGACCGAGGCCGTGGAGGTGCAGGCGGCCCGGCGCGACGAGCGACTGCACGACCACGCCGACCGCCTGGAACGGCGGCTCGACCGAGACGATGGCGCCGTACAGGCGGCCGGGCGGGCCGGCGCGGTTCGGGGTGAAGACCGGTCCGGCCCAGACGACGCGCGGCCCGTCGTAGCCGGCCATCGGGTAGCCGGGCTCCGGCACCAGGTACTCGCCCAGCTCGAGCCCGGCGCGCAGCGGGAGGGCCAGGGTCGCTCCGTCGCGGCCGAATAGCGTGACCTCGCCGACGGGAGTCCCGGCCGGAATGGCGCCCGAGCCCTCGACGGCCGCGACCGTCACCAGCTGACTGACCGTCGTCGGCGGCACCCGGAACGCCTCCTCGCCGGACAGGTTCCCGGCGGTCCCGCTCATCAGCCGATCGGCGGGATGGTACGTCGCCCCCTCGAAGGTGCGCTGTCCGGCCGGCTGCCGAGGTGCCACGACGTACCGGACGTTGAAGAGGTCGAGCAGGAAATTGTCCTGGGTGACGATGCTCCACCAGTAGTCGCTGAAGCGCGGCGGCTCGAGCGAGCTGTACCCATTCACCGTCGCGACGTCGAGCCGGGCGAGCAGGTTAGCCCCGAGCTGCGGGTTGAGGGCCGGCTCGACGAAGACGCGGAACGGCTGAGGCTGCGCCTCGAGATACGTCGCGGCGGGCAGCGTCGGGCGGAGCTGCTCCGGCCGCGCATGCGGGTAGAAGCCGGCGAGGAACAGCCACAGCTCGAAGCCGGTCGCGGCCAGCAGGACGGCGCTCCAGACCGCCTCGAGGCGTGGTCGCCGGAGCCACGCCCACAGGACGAGCGGCGTCGAGGCCAGCAGCATGAGCCCCAGCGCCGTGTTGGCGTTGCTCGGCCGCGAGAACTCCATCAGCCCGTAGTAGACGTGCCACGCCCCGAGCTGCCAGTTCTCGCGGCTGGTCGCGATCCAGCCGGCGACGAGCGCGGTCGCCGTGACCGGATCGTGGTGCAGCCACCAGCGGAGCACGCCGATCGCCAGGGCCAGGCCGAGCGGCAGCAGCATGAGCGAAGCGAGGAACCGGGACAGGCGGCGCGAGGCGCCCCCCAGTCGCGCGCGCCGCGCCACCCAGGTGGCGCCCAGCGCGGCGAGGCAGGCCAGAGACAGCTCGAACAGGAGGCTGAAGCGCGCCGGGGCGCGCAGGACGTTGAACCCGGGGAGCTGCCAGACGACGCCGTAGGCCTTGAAGGGCAGATAGTCGCCGAAGGCCAGCACGAGGCTGACGAGCCCCAGGATGCTGAAGAACCCGACGGCCCGCCGGCGGACGGCGGCCATTCCGACGAGCGCGAGGACGAGCGGCACGACGCCGGCGTACAGCGTCGTCTCGTGCGGCGACCAGAACGTCCAGTGCCGCTCCCAGTCGAAGTTGAACATCAGCGGGAAGATGAGGGTCAGGATCTGGAGCGGCGCGACGGCGTAGCTCGTCGCGAAGCTGTACGTGACGAGCGACGGACGGAGCGACCGCTGACCCAGCTCGTAGAGCGGGAGGAGCTGGGCGCCCGCCAGCCCGAGCCCGAGCAGGACGATCCCGCAGCCGACCCAGAAGCGGGCCCTGATCCAGGGCACGAGTGTCGCGGCCGGACCGCGTGCACGCGTTCGAGGGATGCCCGCTCCCGACCGCCCCGCTTCCCAGCCTTCGACGGTCGCGAACGTGGGCTCGACTGAGTGTTGGTCCTCCCCGGCTCCAAATGGCCCGGCCACGACGTACGCGCCGACGGCGACCAGGGTGAGCAGGACCGGCTGGATGTGGACGCCGAGCGCCGCGAATGCGAGGAAGATGGCCCCGCCCGCGATCCAGAGGGTGCGCCCGGTGCCCGGAGCGCGGAGCGCGCGCTCGGCGGCGAGCAGGATCCAGGGAAGCCAGGTGGCGCTCCTCAAGATGTTGTCGTGCTGGAGGTGCCCGACCATGAAGCTGCCGTAGGCGAACGCGAGCCCGCCGATGCAGGCGCCGAGGCCGCTCGCGCCGAGCGTGCGGGTCAGGGCATACAGGCCAAGCGCAGCGATCGCGAAGTGGGCAGTGCGCATGGCGGTGTAGGCGAGCGGCATCGGCAGCGTGAGCAGGAACGCGGCGTTGACGGGCGAGAGCACGCCGATCTCGCCGTCCGCCAGCAACGGGTAGCCGCCGAAGATGAGCGGGAGCCAGGCGGGCAGTCGGCCGACCCGCAGCTCGTCGGCCGCCCACTCGGTCAACGGATAATAGAAGACGGCCGTGTCGCGGCCGTAGGCGATCGGCCCGCCGGCCAGCTCGGTCCAGAAGACCCCGGCCGTAAATAGGAGCAGCAGGAGCGGCGGCAGGAGCGCGGCGACGACGGCATGGACGAGCGCCATTGCGCGCCGCGCGGCACAACGGACCGCCGTCCGGGGCCCACCGTCCGAGACGAGAACCAACCCAGTGAGCTCCGTGTACCGGCGTCGTGCCCGGCCTTGGCGAATCGTAGCCCCCTCTAAACGCAGGGAGCAAGCAATTGGCCGAGGCACCCGGCAGCACGCGGTCCGGGATGCACATGCGCGTTCCGGACCGCGTGCTGCTCAGGGAGC
>JALYGH010000187.1 GCA_030777205.1 Chloroflexota bacterium | reverse complement strand
CCGCCCGTGCGTGCCCCGGCCCGCCGCGCCGTCCGTCGTGCTGCCCGATCCCGCCGACGATCATGCGCACGGAGGCACCCGATGTTGTTGTCCCTCGAACGCATCACCAAGAGCTACGATCCGACGACCGTCCTCGACGGCGTGTCGGTGATCCTGAACGACGGAGATCGCGTCGCGCTGGTCGGCGCGAACGGGTCCGGCAAGTCGACGCTGCTGCGGATCCTGACCGGCGAGGTCGAGCCGGACGGCGGGGTCGTCCGCATCGCGGACGGGGTCGAGCTCGGTTATCTGCCCCAGGAGCCGCCGGACGCCGGCAAGCTGTCACTGGCCGACCTGCTCGCCGAGTCGGTCGGCAGGCTGCGCACGCTCGAGCGCCGCCTCCGCGCGCTGGAGGACGTTATGACGAGCGCCACCGGCCCCGAGCTGGAGGCGGCGACGGCCGAGTACGGCGACGTCCTCGATCGCTTCGAGCGGCGCGGCGGCTACGAGCTCGAGCACCGGACCGAGGAAGTGCTGGCCGGCCTCGGGCTCGCGCACCTGCCGCGCGACCAGGCGTTCGTGACCCTGTCCGGGGGCGAGAAGACGCGGGTGCTTCTCGCCGGGCTCCTGCTGCGGTCCCCTGACGTGCTCCTGCTGGACGAGCCGACGAACCACCTGGACGCGGCGAGCACGGACTGGCTCGAAGGGTATCTCGCTCGGTACCGTGGCGCGTTCCTGGTCGTCTCGCACGACCGTCGCTTCCTGAACGCCGTGGCGACCACGATCCTCGAGCTGGACGAGCACACCCGCGCCCTGACGACCTACCCGGGCAACTACGACGCCTACCGGGCCGCGAAGGCCGCCGAGCAGGAGCGAATCGAGCGCGACTACGAGCGCGAGCAGGAGGAGGTGAAGGCGCTCCGACGGGCGATCAAGACGACCGGCCGTCAGGTCTCGCACGCTCGCCCGCCGACCGACAACGACAAGTTCGCCAGGCACTTCTTCCGGGAGCAGGTCGATCGTGCCGTGTCGCGGAACGTCCGCAACGCCGAAGAGCGGCTGCGACGGATCGAGGCGGACCCGGCCCCGAAGTCGGCCCGCGCGCTGCGGATCAACCCCGACTTCGACCCGAGCACCTTCCGCAGCGAGGTCGCCATCGGGCTGGAGAACGTGACCGTCCGGCTCGGCGGGCGGGCGATCCTGGACGGCGTCTCGCTCGTCGTCGGGCCGCGCGACCGGGTGGTCGTCGTCGGCGAGAACGGCGTCGGCAAGTCGACGCTGCTCAACGTGATCGCCGGCCGGCTCCGTCCCGATGCCGGGGCGGTCCGTGTGGCGAGCGCGGCGCGGATCGGCTACCTCGACCAGGACGGCCGCGACGACGACCCGAGCGTGACCTTACTGGAGGCGTATCGGCGCGACCTGCCCGGTAGTGACGAGGACATCGCGAACGGGTTGTTCCGCCACGGCTTCTTCCGCCGCGACGACGCCGCCAGGCCGGTCGGGCGGCTGAGCCTCGGGCAGCGGCGCAAGCTCCAGGTCGCGCGGCTGGTCGCCGAGCGGGCGAACCTGCTGCTGCTCGACGAGCCGACGAACCACCTGAGCTTCGACGTGCTGGAGGCGCTGGAGGAGGCGCTGCGTACGTTCCCCGGCCCGGTCGTGGCCGTCTCCCACGATCGTTGGTTCATCGAGCGCTTCGGCGGCACCTTCCTTGAGCTCCGCGCCGGCCGTCTGCATTCTGTGGCGACGGAGACGGCCGCCGTGTCGTCAGCGATGAGTGGTCGCTCACGGGGAGAAGGGCCAGGGGATGGCCCCGGGCAGTGACCACCCGCGCTCGGCTCGTTCAGGGGAGAAAAGCGCATGACATCCCATCGCACGGAGCCTTCGCTCGACGACGTTGCTCCCTCGTTAGCCGGGGTTCTCGGCGAATCGGCCGAGCGGGTGATGGTAGACCGGGTCGAGGATCTATCGCCACGGATCGGCTCCTCGCGGATCTTCCGCGTCGTCGCCCGCTCGGCCTTGCCGGCCGCGAAAGGGGCTGCTTCCTTCATCCTCAAAGTCTCGGACTGGGGTGCGACGACGCTCATCGAGCCGGACGATCCACTCGTGTCCAGGCGCGAGCGTCTCTTCGTGGAGAGTAGGCTGGCCTCGCGCTTACCTGGCGGGCTCCGAGCGCCGGTCACACTCGGCGTGGATCACGTCGGCGACCGCACCTGGCTCTGGATGGAGGATGTCGGTCCGGCTGTCGAGGTGGTCTGGGACGACGCGGCGGCATTGCTGGCCTCCCTCCGCAATGCGCAGCTCCACGCACTGTACCTGCGCGCAGAGCCCCGCCTGCGCTGCCTCGGCTGGCTCCAACGAGAGCACTTCGCGGCGTACGCCAGCCACGTTCCGTCTGCACATCGCAACCTCGACGCCTGCTCGCGTCACGCCATCTGGTCGGACCTGTTCACCATCGACGAGGTCGCTCGCCTGCATACCTTGCTCGATCGCAGCGACGCAGCCATTCGCGAGTTGCGCACACTGCCCGTGACCCTGGTCCACGGCGACTTCCACATCGCGAACCTGGGCATCGAGCCCAACGGGACACTGGTGCTGCTCGATTGGGCGCACGTCGGTATCGGCCCGCTCGGCTGCGACGTGGCCACGCTCGTCAGCCTCTTTCACCTGTTCGGTGGGGTCTCCGCGCGCCCATGGACGAATGTGGAGCGCGAGTTGATCGCCGCGTATGCCGACGAGATCGCGCGTCTCACCGACCGTCGAGACCTCAGCGCGCCAATCGAGCGAGCCGCGACGCTGTGGCATCGGACGTGGGCCCTGCACCTCCGACTCGGCCCAGGGTTGACCTACCTGCTGGGCGACGAGCAAGACTTCCCGTCGAAGAGGCGCACCGCTGCCGACATCTACGAGGGCTGCACGCGGGCGCTCACCTGATACCTGGCCGCGCGAGCCCCACCGCACCTGGACAAAGGGAGCATCAGATGTACTCGACGCGGCCCATCATATCGTCGACTTCGAAGACCTCGTGCATCAGGATCAAGTGTTCGACGAGTGGCCCAATGGCCCGGCCGCCACCGGGACTGTAGGCGATGCCGGCGTGCGGGAGGCCACGGCCGTGAAGTTGCAGGAAATCTGCGTCTAGCGTGACGATGACTCGAATAGCCGCCAGTGCGGCTGCGAGCTGTTGGATATCAGAGGCCCCAAGGAGCCCGGCTTCCGCGGTTGTCACGACCTCAATGCCCTCTCGCCGCAGCGCCGTGGCTACCGCGCTCGGCACATGCTCATCGAGTTGGAATCGAAGTTCAGCCACCGCGACGTTGCTTTATCTCCTCGAGACGGCCGGGGTTTTCTCGACGAAACTGCTCCACGAAGGCCTCGTCTTCAGCGGTCCGCCAATCGATCTCGTCACGATGGTCGTAGTAGTACGCCAGGGCGGCGTGTACATCGGCGAGGGTGATCGTGGGGAGCTGCTCGACGATCTCCGCCGGTGATAACCCCTGGCCCTTGTGCATGTTCACGATGTCCACGACTCGGATTCGGTGGCCGGTGATGCGGGCCTTGGGGCCGCCGGCCCCCTCGACGATCTCGATGTGCTGGCGGATCACGTCGGTCATGGGCATCAGCCTCGTATGTGGTCAAAATTGTGACGTATCGTGGCCCGTGCAACGTTCGACGCCGGGCGCCCCAAGCACATCGTACAACGGGCGCCGCGTCCGTGATGCGTCCCGTCGTTGCCCGGTCGCGGACGCGTAGCTCGGGGCAGTGGGGAGCTCCCGGACACGACGATTTCCCGAGCACACCCGATGCAAAGGCGAACGAGCCTACCCGGCCAGCTCGCGGGCGAGGGCGCCGATCCGCTCCAGCGCCTTCTCGATGTTCGGGATCGAGTTGGCGTACGAAATCCGCAGGTACCCCTCGCCGTACTCCCCGAACGCCGTCCCGGCCAGCACCGCCACCCCGGCCTCGTCGAGCAGGCGATCGGCGAGCTGCTTGCTCGTAAGGCCGAGCCTCGCGATATTCGGGAAGACGTAGAACGCGCCGAGCGGGGTCTGGCAATTGATGCCCGGGATGGCGTTCAGCCCGGCCACGATAAGGTTCCGCCGCCGCTCGAACTCCGCCACCATCCGGTCGACGTCGTCCTGCGGCCCGGTCAGTGCCGCCACCCCGGCCATCTGGGTCGCCGCGTTCGTGCACGAGACCGAGTTGACGGCCAGCCGGTCGATGTGCGGGATCAACTCCGGCGGGAAGACGCCGTAACCGAGCCGCAGGCCGGTCATCGCGTAGGTCTTGGAGAACCCGTCGAGCAGGATCGTCCGGTCGAGCATCCCCGGCTCGGCGGCGATCGAGTAGTGCTCGCCGCAGTAGATGATCCGCGAGTAGATCTCGTCGGACAGGATGTAGCAGTCGTTGTCGCGCAGGATGTCGGCGATCCGCTCGATGTCCTCCTTGCCCAAGAAGCCGCCGGTCGGGTTGGCCGGCGAGTTGAGCACCACGAGCTTCGTCCTCGGGCTGAGCCGCTCGCGCAGGTCCTCCGGGTCGAACTTGAAGCCCCGCTCCTCGAGGATCGGCAGCGGCACGACCGTCGCGCCGACGAAGTTGGCCATCGACTCGTAGATCGGGTAGCTCGGGTTCGGGATGATGACCTCATCGCCCTCCTGGCAGAGCGCCTCGATCGTCCAGGACATGATCGGCTTGCCGCCCGGGCTGACGCAGACGCGATCGCTTGTGACGTCGATGCCGCGGGTCCGCGAGACGTAGTCGGCGACGGCGTCGCGGAGCTGGGGCAGCCCGAGGGCCGGGCCGTAGTGGGTGAAGCCGTTGCGGAGGGCATCGATATTCGCTTCGATGATGTGGCGCGGCGTGTCGAAGTCCGGCTCGCCGATCTGGAGGTGGACGATGTCGCGGCCCTGGGCTTCCAGGTTGCGGGCGCGGGCGAGCACGTCGAA
>JALYGH010000186.1 GCA_030777205.1 Chloroflexota bacterium | reverse complement strand
AGGGCTCGGTCGTCGACATGGCGAAGGTCGGGCGCAAGCAGCTCCGCCCGCTGCGCCGCCAGATGCAGATGATCTTCCAGGACCCGTTCTCGTCGCTGAACCCGCGCATGACGATCCTCGACATCGTCGGCGAGCCGCTGCTGGTCAACGGCGTGAAGAGCCGCCAGGAGCGGATCGACCGCGTCGAGGAGCTGATGAAGCTCGTCGGGCTCCGCCCCGAGTTCATGCGCCGCTTTCCACACGCATTTAGCGGCGGCCAGCGGCAGCGAATCGGCATCGCGCGGGCATTGGCGCTGAATCCGAGCCTGATCGTGGCCGACGAGCCGGTGTCGGCGCTGGACGTCTCGGTCCAGGCGCAGATCCTGAACTTGCTCCTCGACCTCCAAAACGAGCTCGGGCTGACGTACCTGTTCGTGGCGCATGACCTGAGCGTCGTCAAGCACATCAGTGACCGCGTGGCGGTCATGTACGTCGGGCAGATGGTCGAGCTCGGCGACCGCGACGTCGTCTTCGAGCGGCCGAAGCACCCGTACACCTCCGCGCTGCTCTCGTCGGTGCCGAAGCCCGACCCGCGCGCCCGGGCCGAGCGTCAGATCCTCCAGGGTGAGGTGGCGAACCCGGCCGCCCCGCCGAGCGGCTGCTACTTCCACCCGCGCTGTCCGTTCGCCATCGACATCTGCAAGACGGACAACCCGAAGTGGGAGGAGAAGGAGCCGGGCCACTGGGCGCGGTGTCACCGCTCGCACGAGATCGAGCTGACCGGGATCTCGATGACATGACGGGCGCGTCCCGGGGCTTCGGCTCCGGGACCTCGTCCGTTCCACCATCCGGCCCCGCGGCTCGGACGCGCTGCCCGTCGGTTGCCGGTGGCCTGGTGGCCGTCGCGACCGACGTCGGCGCCTGGCGCGTCCTCGAGCCGGTCATCGCCGAGCTGCGCCGGCGTGGGCGGGACGCGTGCCCGATGCTGGCCGGCAAGGCAGCCGAGTATGCCGGTCGGGCCGGTGTGGCGTGCCTCACGCTGACGGGCGCGACGCTCGCCGAGCAGGCGGCTCTGGTGCTCGACGCCGAGCCGCGGGTGCTCCTACTCGGGACGTCGGTCGGCGAGGTCGTCGAGTGGGAGCTTGCGCGTCGGGCGCGTGGGCGCGTCCCGACCGTCGGCGTTCTCGACGCGATGCTGTTCGTCGAGCGGCGCTTCAGCGACCGGCTGGTGGCACTGGCGGACGTCGTCGCCTGCCTGGACCCCGAGTCGGCCGAGCGGCTCTTCCGCGCCGGGGCGCGGCCCGAGCAGGCGGTCGTGACGGGCAACCCGACCCTTGAGCTGATCGGGGCGACCGAGGCGGACGGCGGTCCGCCGCCACGCGCGCCTGGCGAGCCGGTCGACGTCCTGTTCGTATCGCAACCGGTCACGCGGATCGGGCGCGCGGCATCCCCGTTCTCGATCGACGAGCGGCGATCGCTCGAGGATGTGCTCGCCGCGCTCGCCGATCTGCGCGACCTGGCGCCGGCCGGCTACCGCGTCCGCGTCCGGCCGCATCCGATCGAGCGGCTCGACCACCTGCCGGACGGGCCCGTCGGCGTGGCCCTGGAACGGGATGACGACCCGGACCGCTTCCGGAGCGCTCGACGGGTGCGCGTCGTGGTCGGGCTCAGCTCGACGCTGCTGGCCGAGGCGCGGATGCTGCCCCGCGCCGCCATCGCCTACCTGCCGGGTCGGTACTGGGATCGCGAGCCGGTGTACGCGTCCGAGCAGGGCGTGCGGATGGCCCGCTCGGTAGTCGACCTCCGCGGCATGCTGGCCGCCGCGATCCGCGATGCGCCCGTTCCGGCACCGTTCGCGGCACACGCCGGCGCAGCGTCGCGCGTGATCGACCTCGTCCTTGCGGCAGCGCGCTAACGACGCAGCCCGCCGATTACTGGCACGCTTCGTGCTTCGGCGCACCTTCCTGCTTACGCGCACCAACGGATTGCCACATGCTGCCTCGTATTGCCCGACGTGGCACCTGAGGCGTAATGACCGGGGACGGCATGGGCGAGAAGGACGTGTTGAACGTGGACCAAGCCGCCGAGCTGTTGAGCGTCAGTCCGTGGACGGTTCGCGAACAGGCTCGGCAGGGGCACCTGCCCGGGCGGAAGGTCGGCAAGGAGTGGCGCTTCTCCCGGGTCGCCCTGCTGACCTGGCTGGCGGGCGGGGGATCCGACCTCGCGATGGGCCACGGGCGCGCGGCTTCGGCGCCGTGACCGCGACGGCAGCGGCGCCCGAGTCCGCGCCGGCCATCACCGGGCCGGCCGGGGGC
>JALYGH010000185.1 GCA_030777205.1 Chloroflexota bacterium | reverse complement strand
GCGCCGGACCGAGCGGCGTGGTGGCCGGCCCATCGGCGTGAGGGGCTGGCGCGCGGTCAACGCGCTCTTCCTGGTCACGACCATCCTCGAGGCCCTCGCGATGGGCCACCTGACCGCCTTCACGCCGCTCTTCCTCGCCGAGCTCGGCCTCGAGCGCCAGGAAGTCAACGGCTGGACCGGCCTGCTGTACGGCGCCATGATGGCCGTCGCGTTCCCGCTGGCGCCGTTCTGGGGCGCGCTTGCGGAGCGCTACTCGCGGCGGCTGATCATCGTCCGCAGCCAGTACCTCGCGGCCCTGGCCTACGCCGCCACGGCCTTCGCGCCGGACATCTGGTGGGCGCTGACGGCCCGGCTGGTCCTCGGCCTCACCTTCGGCAACATCGCCGTCGTCATCGCCACTCAGGCGCAGCTCACCCCGCGCCGGCACCTCGGCACGGCGATCGCCACCATCCAGGTCGCGGCCCCGGTCGCCGCCAGTATCGGGCCGCCGGTTGGGGCGGCGCTGATCGGCCAGGTGGGGCTGCGCGGCCTGTTCCTGATCGACGCGGCGCTGGCGCTCGTCGCCGCGCTGTTGACGACGTTCTTGATGCCCGAACCGGAGCGGCACCGGCCCACGACCTCCGTGCTGGCCCGCACCCGCCACACGGCCGCGCTCGTCTGGGACCGGCCGGCCGTTCGCTGGAACTTCGGCGGCTGGTTCCTCGCCCAAGGCGGCCGGGCGACCGTCGACGCCTACCTGCCGCTGCGGATCGCCGAGCTGGTCGACGATCCGGCCCCGATCATCGGGCTCGTGCTCGGCGTGTACGGCGTGCTGACCGCCGTCGCCACCTGGCTCGCGGCGAAGCTCGTCGACGAGGACGGCGGCATCCGCTGGCTGCTGCCGTCGATGGCCGTGGCGGCCGTCGCGACCGTCGCGATGGTGGCCGTGCCGAGCGTCTGGGTGGTCGCCGTCTCGCACTGGTCGCGGGCGCTCGCCTTCGCCGCGGCCAACACGCTGCTGTACGCCCACCTCGCGCGGTGCCTGCCGCCGACGGAGCAGACGGCCGTCATGTCCCTGACGCCGATGCCGCGCAACGTCGCCATGTTCGTCGTGCCGATGCTCGCGGCGGCCGTCGCGCCGCTCGGCGTCGGGGCCGCCCTGCTGGTCGGCGCCGGGTCGTACGCCGGCGGAGCCGTCGTCGGCCGGCTGGCGGAGCGCGCCACGCGGGCCGGCGGCATCCACCCGGCGAGCGCGGGCGAAGCGTAGCGGCCGGTCAGCCGCCGGCCGCTACCAGCGGGAGGACCGCCCGCAGCCCGGCCAGGTTGCGCTCGAACTCGGCGACGTACGGCGTGGTCAGCTCGATGAAGAGGCCGTTGAGTCCGACGCTGCGCGCCCAGACGTTGCTGCTGCCGGTCGCGCGGTAGGACAACGGGCTGCCGCCGCCGGGGGTCGGGACCGGGTAGCCGCTCGCGTCCGCGTAGGCAGCGGTCAGCTCGCCGGCCAGGCCATCTCGGCCACCGAACATGAAGCCCCCGGCGCTGTGGTAGTTCACCGTCAGGGCCGGCCGGGTCTGCAGCATCCAGTCGGCGAGCGCCCGCGTCTCCTGCTCCGAGAACGGGGCCGGGCCGCCAAGCCCGGGGCGAAAGCGGCCGTTGGAGTCGTACGCGTCGGACTGCCAGTCCGGCCCGCCCCAGTTGCGGTTCGGATCGACGCCGCTCAAGTACTGCCGGATGCCGGCGACGGTACCGTCCGGGTTGGCGTCGGGCAGGATGTCGAGCGTGAGCTCGGCCGGCAGCTCGGAGGGATTCTCGACGAAGTGCGCCAACAGGAGGTGGGCCAGCTCGATCGTGTTCGCCTCCGGGCCGCCGTGCTGGCCGCCGAGGATCAGCACCCGCGTCGGGCCGTCGCCGAGATGGTAGACGATCAACGGCAGCCCGCCCTGGCTGGACCCGATCGGCGTCCCGGGCACCTCAATCTGGGCGCGCGCCGGCGAGCGCCGCAAGGTAAGGGGTACCACCCCCGCCGCGATCGCGAGGTGACCGAGAAAGGCGCGTCGGGTGACGTTGCTGGTCATGCTCAGGCTACACTCTGAACCAGGTGCTGCGTACGACAGCGGAAGCGGCGCCGCTGACCCCATCGAACAGTAGCACGGGCGGGGATCCGCGGGCCACGGTTCGGGGAGCCGCGACCGGCGCCCCGGTCGGATGGGCGGCCCTCGGCTACCGGGCGTGCGCCCAGCTCAGCACGCGAGTGATGTCGAAACTGATCGCGCTCGGCCTTGCGCTGGCCCTCGTTATCGTCGTGGCGCCGCCCGCGAGCGGCGCGGCTGCCGGCTATTCGGGGCTGGCCGCGCAGCTCCTGGCCGACCCATCGGCGGTGGTCCGCGATGCCACCGGGCGTCCGATCTCCGTCTTCGACCTTCCGGCGACCGAGGCCCGGATCATCCTGTTGCCGGTGGGGCGCGACCGACCGCTCCCCGCGGGTTACGAGCCCCCCGACCTGACGTGGGCGGCCGGACGCCCGGTCCGCCAGGTCGCAGTCGACGACCTGCGGGCGATGATCGACGCGGCGGCGGCAGATGGCGTCGATCTGGCGCCGATCTCGGGCTACCGGTCCCCGGATGAGCAGGCGGCGGCGTACGAGTCGTCGATCCGGCGGGCGATTGATCGATCGGGCGGGACGATCGACCGGGCCGAGGCGGAGGCCCGCGCGGCGCGCTTCGTCGCCCCGCTGGGACACTCCCAGCATCAGCTCGGGACGGCGGTCGACTTCTCCACCTGGGAGATCGGGTACGCGATCCAGCCCCGGTTCGAGGACACGACCGCCAGCCGGTGGCTGGCCGCGCGCGGCTGGGAGTATGGCTTCGTCCTCCCATACCCACGGGACAAGGAAGCGCGGACCGGATACACCTACGAGCCCTGGCACTGGCGTTGGATCGGCCGAACCCTGGCCGCCGCGCTCTGGCGCGACGGGTACGTTGGGCACCCGGAGCACGTAGTCGACGACTACCTCCGGGCAGTCGAGGAGATCCTGGATGCCGAGGCCGTGCCGTGACGGCGTCCGCCGGCGCATCCCGCCCGGAGCCGGCCGCGTTCCGCCCGTTCCACCACCGCATCCTGCTCCTCACCAGCCTGGCATTCTTCGGGAACGGCATCGACGCCAGCGTCATGAGCTTCGCCCTGCCGGGCATGACGCGGGAGTGGCAGCTCGCCCCGGCCGACGTGGCGCTCGTGCTGCCGATGCTCGGCGTCGGCCAGCTCATCGGCGCGATCGTCGTCGGCTCGCTGGTCGACCGGGTCGGCCGGCGGCTCTCGTTCGCCCTGACCAGCGCGCTGGCCGGCGTCGGAATCGGGCTGTCCTCGCTCGCGACCGGGCCGCTGATGCTCACCGCGCTGGTATTCGCGGGCGGGATCGGCTTCGGCGGCGTGGCGCCCGCGGCCGGGTCGATCGTCAGCGAGTTCGCGCCGCCGTCGTACCGCGGGCGGATGCTGGTCTGGACCCAGATTTTCTGGGTGATGGGCTGGTCGCTGGCGGCGACGATGGGCGGCTGGTTCGAGCAGGTGCTCGGCTGGCGCGGCATCCTCGCCCTCGGGGCGCTGCCGATCGCGATCGGGCTGCTGTCCTGGCTGACCGTGCCGGAGTCGCCGCGCTACCTCATCGCGCGCGGCCGCCGCGCCGAGGCCGAGCGCGCGGCCGAGACGCTACGCCGGCGCC
>JALYGH010000184.1 GCA_030777205.1 Chloroflexota bacterium | reverse complement strand
CATGGCGGAGGCGGCGGTTGTATTCCCTATGCCCATCTCGCCCAGGCAGACGATGTCCAGCCCTTTGGCCCATTCGCCCTCCACGACGTCAAAGCCGACGGCAATCGCGGCGAGCGCCTGCTGCTCGGTCATGGCGGGCCCGGCCACCATATTGGCCGTGCCCCGAGCGACCTTGCGGTGGAGGATCGGCACGTGGGCCGGGACCTCTCCCGCCACGCCGACATGGACGATGATCACACGTGCCTCCGCGCGGCGCGCCAGGAAGTTGATCGCCGCTCCACCGCGGGTGAAGTTGTCCACCATCTGGCCGGTCACCGCCGCTGGATAGGCGGACACGTTTTCAGCGGCGACACCATGGTCGCCGACCATCACGATGACGCCCTTGCGATCAAGGCATGGGCGGGGCTGACCGGTGATGCCGGCGATCTGGGCAGCCAGGCGCTCGAGACGCCCCAGGCTGCCTCGCGGCTTGGTCAGTGCATCCAGGCGGAGACGAGCCGCGTTCATGGCCGCCTGTTCGAGTGGGGCGATCTGCCCCACGATTTGGATCAGGCGCGAGATCGTCGGATCCTGCCGGGCCAGTTCGGCGGCCTGGTTCGCAGGAGGCGTCTTCCTGCCCCAGCACTCGTAATGCACGAGTCCGGCCAGCGCCTCTCGGCTTCCCCACCCGGTGGTTTCGAGGGTTGGGGCATCCGGAAACTCGTCCGTGTAGCCGACACAGAGATAGGCCACCGGAACGATGTGGTGGGGAATCCCGAAGATCTCCCGGAGCTCGGGATTGCGCAGGATACTGACCCAGCCGACGCCAATACCTTCCGCTCGGGCAGCCAGCCAGAAGTTCCGAACCGCCAGGCAGGTGGAGTACAGATCAGTCTCGGGGATAGCGTGTCGCCCGAGCACCTCCGGCCCGGCGCGCGTCGGATCGCAGGTGACAAGGAGGTTCACCGGTGCGTCGACGATGCCCTCCAGCTTGAGCTCCAGATACTGATCGCGTCGAGGATCATGGAAGAAGGCCGCCGCGGCGGCCTTCTCGCGAGCGAACAGCGCCTGCACCCGGCGGCGTCTGGCCAGGTCCCGCACGATCAGAAAGTCCCACGGCTGCATCAGCCCCACCGAGGGAGCGCAATGGGCCACCCCGAGCAAGCGCCACAGCACGTCCTCGGGTACCGGGTCCGGGCGGAAGGCGCGGATATCCCGCCGACGAGCGATGGCGTCGTAGACCGCCTGCCGGCGCTCCGGATCGAAGGCGTACGGGGTCGTCACCCGGGGACGACCGTGGCGCCGGCCTGCCGCGAGGCGTCGAGGGCCCCGTCGACGGGCCGGTACGTCTCGCGAAACCTGAAGTTGTCCAGTTGAATGAGCTCGAAGTAGGATCCGAAGCGCTCCGGGTGCTTCGCCGCTTCGTCCAGCGGCTCGATTGGGTCGGTCGCCGGATCGTCGAAGCGCTTGCGGATCGCGTAATCGGTGGTCCGCTCGGCCGGCACGCGTCCGGCGTCGTAGATCCAGCGCCGCAGCTCGCGCGGCGGCACGAGCTGCCCGTGGGTCGCGCCGGCGGCGGTCGAGATGCTCTCGTTGATCAGCGTCCCGCCGAGGTCATTCACGCCGGCGTTCAGGCACCACTGGGCCAGCTTCGGCCCCTCCTTCACCCAGGAGACCTGGATGTTCTTGATCCAGGGGTAGAGCATCAGCCGGGCGACGGCGTGCATCGCGACGACCTCTTCGCCGGAAGCGCCGGGCCGGACGTCCGCGACGGTGCCCTTCCGGTACATCGGGGCTTCGTCGTGGATCAGGCTGAGCGGCACGAACTCGGTGATGCCGCCGGTCTCCTGCTGGATCTCGCGGATCGTCACCAAGTGGGCTGCCCGGTGGTGGGCCGTCTCGACGTGCCCGTACATGATGGTCGACGTCGTCGGGATGCCGAGGCGATGGGCGCCGACGAGCACACGCTTCCAGTCGTCAACCGAGATCCGGCCGGGCGAGATCGTCCGTCGGAGGTCGTCGTCGAGGATCTCCGCCGACGTGCCCGGCAGCGAGCCGACGCCGGCCTCCTTCAGCCGCGCCAGGTACTCCTCGACCGAGCAGCCGGAGCGCGTCGCGCCGTACAGGACCTCCTCCGGAGAGAAGCCGTGGATGTGGATGTCGGGCAGCTCGGCCTTCAAGGCGCGGCAGACGTCGAGGTACAGGTCGCCCGGCATCTTCGGTGGCAGCCCGGCCTGGATGCACACCTCGGTCGCGCCGAGCTCCCAGGCCTCCTTCGCGCGCCGGACGAGCTCCTCGATCGGCAGGAAGTACCCCTGCTCCTCGCGGTGCCCCCGGCTGAAGGCGCAGAAGCCGCAGCGCTTGATGCAGACGTTGGTGAAGTTGATGTTCCGGTTGACGACGTAGGTGACGACCTCGCCGACGGCCCGGCGCCGCAGCTCGTCGGCGGCCAGGCAGAGGGCGTGCAGCTCGAGGCCGTGGACGCCGAACAGGGACGCCCCCTCCTCGAGCGACAGCTCGCGCTCCTCGAGCGCGCGGTCCAGGACCCTCGCGACCGCCGGGTCGAGCCGGCCGAGGAGTCGTTCGATCAGTGCCACGTGGCCTCCTTCTTCACCAGGCCGTCCTCATCGACGAGCATGTCGAGCCGCTCGGCGAGGCGCTCGCGCCGGAACGCCGGCCGACGGAGATAGTCGGGGTACAGGCAGGTGCGTTCGCGCAGCTCGAAGCCGGCCTCGGCGCTCGCCTGTCGGAGCTCGGTCACCATCGGCCAGGCCCGTTCCGGGTTGATGTGGTCCTTCGTGACCGGCGAGATGCCGCCCCAGTCGTTGATGCCGGCCAGCAGGTAGAGCTGGTAGGCGTCCGGTGTGAGGTTGGGCGGCGCCTGGAGATTCTGGGCGCCGCCGAGGATCAGCCGCGCCACGGCGATCGTCCGCACCATGTCGAGGACGCTCGGCTCGCCGCGGCCGCGCATCCGGATGTCCGGCTTGACGCGGAAGTTTTGGACGATCACCTCCTGGACGTTACCGGAACGGGCCTGGAGGTCTCGGAGCGCGAACAGCGAGTCGATCCGCTCCTCGGGCGTCTCGCCGATGCCGATCAAGATGCCGGTCGTGAACGCGATGCCCAGCGTACCGGCCGTCTCGATCGTCTCGAGCCGGAGCGTCGGTACCTTCCCGGGACAGCCGTAGTGCGCCTGGCCCGGCTCGAGCAGCCGCTCGCTGGTGCTCTCCAGCATCAAGCCCATGGACGCGTTGAACGGGCGGAGCGCCTCGAGTTCGGCGCGGGTGAGCACCCCGAGGTTGGCGTGCGGGAACAGGCCAGTCTCCTCGAAGACCAACCGGCACATCGCCGCCAGGTAGTCGACCGTGGTGGTGTAGCCGAAGCGGGCGAGGTGGTCCCGGGCGATGGCATGCCGCTCTTCCGGTCGCTCGCCGAGGCTGAACAGCGCTTCCTTGCACCCGAGGTCCCGCCCGGCGCGGGCGATCGCCAGCACCTCGTCCGGCGAGAGGGTCCGGGCCGACGGGTCGCCGGGCGGCTTGGCGAAGGTGCAGTAGCCGCAGGCGTCCCGGCAGAGGTTCGTGAGCGGGATGAAGACCTTGCGCGAATAGGTGACGACGCGGCCCTTGTGACGGTCCCGCAGGGTGGATGCCGCGAGCATCAGGCGGGCCAGGTCCGTGCCGGTAGCTCGGATAAGCGGGTAACTGTCGGCGGGGGTCAGGGCCCCCGCCTCCGCCCGCTCGATGAGTACGTCCGGATCGAGGCGAGGCGCGAGGGTAAGGGGCGTCACGGCGACGCGACTCGCAGCATGGGGACCGACTCCTTTCCGTCGCGCCGAGCGACCGTATCTTCCCTCGGCGCGCGTCGCGCTCCCGGGAAGGTTGCGAGGGCACAGGGTCACCAGACGACACCAGCGTGGCCTTCATCATACAGTACGAGTATTCAGGATAGTGAACGTCCGCTTCGGCGACCGTAGGCCGGTTAGCGTCCCGTCAGTATGTTCCTGGGACACTACCAGCCCGACGGGCGAAGATGTGCAGCCCCGCACAGGCGCCCTAGCGTAGATCCGACAGTTGGGCATCAGGCGACGAGGCGCACCACGCGCTGGGTCCAGGGCAAGGCGTAGGTGGCGAGCTCGGCGGGCTGGCGGCGGCGCAGGAGGAGGGCGTGCGGGTCGCGGTCGTCGGGGGCGAAGACGCCGAGGCCGTCGACGTGGGCGGCGCGGAAGGCGGCCGGCTCGCGGATGACGGCCGGGCGTGCGCCGGCGTCCTTGACCTGGAGGCCGATGGCGAGGTTGCGGGCCAGCAGGCGGAAGCCGAGCGCGACGCGGTTGAGGTGCAGGCGATAGGTGACCAGGTGGTCCAGGTCGGCCCCGTTGAGCAATTCTTCGATCGCCTGCTCGACGCGCCACCGCTGGCGGTAGGT
>JALYGH010000183.1 GCA_030777205.1 Chloroflexota bacterium | reverse complement strand
GGTGGTAGCCGACGTCGAAACAGGCGGCGAGCTCGTCCGGCGACAGAAGGTCGCGGACGATCGGCTCGTCGACGAGCAGGCTGCGCAAGTCGCCTTCGCCGTTCCAGACCCGCTTCGCCCGCTGCTGGACGATCAGGTACGCCTCGTTGCGGGGCAGGCCCTTCTCGACCAGCGCCAACAGGACCCGTTCCGAGAAGATCAGCCCGCGGGTCAGCTCCAGGTTGGCCTGCATCCGCTCGGGATAGACCTCCAGACCCTCGACGACGTCGGCGAACAGTCGGAGCATGTAGTCCAGGGCCAGGCAGGCATCCGGCAAGATCACCCGCTCGGCGGATGAGTGGCTGATGTCGCGCTCGTGCCAGAGTGCGACGTTCTCGAGCGCTGGCAGCGCGGCCGCGCGGACGACGCGGGCAAGCCCGCAGATCCGCTCGCACAGCTCCGGGTTGCGCTTGTGGGGCATCGACGAGGAGCCCTGCTGACCCGAGGAGAACGGCTCGGCGACCTCGCCGATCTCGGTGCGCTGGAGGGAGCGGATCTCGGTCGCCATCAGCTCGATCGTCGCCGCCACGACCGCCAGCGCCGCGACGTACGCAGCGTGGCGGTCGCGCTGGATGATCTGGGTCGAGGCCGGGGCCACTGCCAGTCCGAGCCGCTCGCAGACCGACTCCTCGACCTCGGCCGGCACGTTGGCGTGGGTGCCGACCGCGCCGGAGATCTTGCCGACCGCGATCTCACGGCGGGCGTTCGCCAGCCGCTCGCGGTCGCGGCGGATGGTCGCCACCCAGACCGCCAGCTTGTGCCCGAACGTCGTCGGCTCGGCATGGATGCCGTGCGAGCGGCCGATGCAGGGCGTGTCCTTGTGGCGGACGGCGAGGGTGGAGACGGCCCGATCGAGGCGATCGACGTCGGCGAGCAGGATGTCGGTCGCCTCGACGAGCTGGAGCGAGGTGGCGGTGTCCCAGACATCGGAGGAGGTCAGCCCGAAGTGGATGTAGCGGCCGGCCGGCCCGGCCGATTCGGCCAGGCTGCGGACGAAGGCGATCACGTCATGGCGGGTCTCGGCGAAGATCTCCGCGATCCGCTTCAGGTCGAACGTCGCCGCCTGGATGGCCGGCAGCGCATCGTCCGGGACCACCCCGCGCTCGTTCCACGCCTCGCAGACGGCGACCTCGACCCGCCGCCACTGCTCGTACTTGAACTCGTCCGACCAGACGCGCGCCATCTCCGGATTCGAGTAGCGGGGAATCATCGCGATGTCCCGTCCGTCATCAGCACCATTCGCCGTCTACTCCTGGCATCAATCCCACGCTTCATTCCGGTCTTCGCGCTTCGCGCTCAGCAACCCTCGGATATGTCGTCCTGACTGTCGAGTCCCAGTGTTGTCATCCTGAGCGCAGCGAAGGATCTCTGCACGGAGCACAAGATCACCGCCGGCTACTTGCCTGTCTAGCCAAAGTGTCCGGTGTCGCGCCGGGCCGGTCTGCGCAGAGATCCTTCGCTTCGCTCAGGATGACATATAAGGTGCCGGAGCTCCCGTGGCCTGCGCTCAGGATGACAGAGCCGTTGATTAGGCTGCCGTCCACTCGCGCGCGTTCCCGAACATATTGGCGACCAGCGCCTGAACTACTCCCACTCGATCGTGCCGGGGGGCTTCGAGGTGATGTCCAGTGTGACGCGGTTGACACCGGGCACCTCGTTCACGATCCGGTTCGACATCCGCGCCAGCACGTCGTACGGGATCCGGGCCCAGTCGGCGGTCATGCCGTCGTCGGAGTTGACGATCCGAATGGCAACCATGTTGCCGTAGGTCCGAGAGTCGCCCATGACGCCGACAGTCCGCACCGGGGTCAGCACGGCGAAGCTCTGCCAGACCTTGCGGTAGAGGCCGGCCTTGCGGATCTCGTCCATGACGATCCAGTCGGCGCCGCGCACCATCTCGAGCCGCTCCTCGGTCACCTCGCCCAGGACGCGAATCGACAGGCCCGGACCGGGAAACGGCTGCCGCCAGACCATCTCTTCCGGCAGCCCGAGCGCCAGCCCGACCTCGCGGACCTCGTCCTTGAACAGGTAGCGCAGGGGCTCGACGAGGCGGAACGGCAGATCCTTCGGCAGCCCGCCAACGTTGTGGTGGGTCTTGATCTTCGCCGCCGCCTTCGTCTCGAGGGCGGTGCTCTCGATCACGTCCGGATAGAGCGTCCCCTGGGCCAGGAAGTCGATCATGCCGAGCTTGCGGGCCTCCTCAGCGAAGACCCGGATGAACTCGGCCCCGACGATCTTCCGCTTCTCCTCGGGGTCGACCACGCCGTTGAGCCGGCCGAGGAAGCGGTCGGCCGCGTCCACGGCGATCAGCTTGACGTGCATGTGCTTGCGGAACGTAGCGACCGTCTTCTCGGGCTCGTCGCGGCGCAGCAGGCCATTGTCGACGAAGATGCAGGTGAGCTGGTCGCCGACCGCTCGGTGGATCAGCGTCGCCGCCACCGCCGAGTCAACCCCGCCGGACAGCGCGCAGATGACCTTGCCGTCGCCCACCCGGCGGCGGATGTCCTCGACGGTACGGTCGATGTAGTTGCCGGAGGTCCAGGTCGGCTCGCAGCCGCAGACCTTGAACAGGAAGTTGCGCAGGATGTCGCGCCCGAGGGGGGTGTGGACCACCTCGGGGTGGAACTGGATGCCGATCCGCCCCCGGGCGTCCGCCATCGCCGCGTACGGCGAGTTCTCGCTGACGGCGATCGAGGAAAAGCCCGGCGGTAGCTCTGTCAGCGCATCGCCGTGGCTCATCCAGACCGGAAACTCACTCGGCAACCCGTCGAACACCGGCGAGCGCGCTTCGCTCAAGGTCAAAGTGGCCGGCCCGTACTCACGCTTGTCGCTCGGGACGACGCTGCCGCCGAGGTGGTACGCCAGGAGCTGCATGCCGTAGCAGATGCCGAGGATCGGCAGGCCCGAGTCGAGGACCCACTGGGGCAGCTTCGGGGCGTCCGGCGCGTAGACGCTGGCCGGCCCGCCACTCAGGATGAACCCGCGCGGCCGGAACAGGGTCACGCGGGCCGGGTCGACGTCGTGCGGGAGCAGCTCGCAGTAGACGTCGGCCTCGCGGACCCGCCGCGCGATCAACTGGCTGTACTGCGACCCGTAATCCAGGATGGCGATGCCCTCCTGGACCGGCGGCGGCATGGACGGCGCAGCCGGAGCCGGCCCGGTCGCGCCGTCGACCTGCGCCTCGGCGATCTCCAGGTAAGGGCCGACCTCGACGTCGCCCGAGACGGACACGCGGTGCGACTCGGCGTCGCCCACACCCCTTTCGGTCACGTCGCCCCCGCCAACTGCCACAGCTTCCCTTCCGTCTTGATCGCCGGCGCGATCACCATCTCGACCTCGTGCATCTCGGCGATGGTGGTCGCGCCGCACAGCCCCATGCAGGTGCGGATGGCACCGACGAGGTTCTGGGTGCCGTCGGTCCGAGAGGTCGGCCCAAAGAGTATCTGGTCCAGCGTGCCACTGACGCCAACCCGGATGCGCGTGCCACGCGGAAGGGCGCCGTGCGGCGTCGCCATCCCCCAGTGGTGCCCCTTGCCGGGCGCCTCCCAGGTCTGGGCGAACGGCGAGCCGAGCATGACCGCGTCGGCGCCGCTCACCAGGGCCTTGTTGACGTCGCCGCCGGTCCGCATCCCGCCGTCGGTAATGATCGGGACGTACCGGCCGGTCTCGCGATAGAAGAGGTCGCGCGCCTCGGCGCAGTCGAGCGTCGCCGTCACCTGCGGAACGCCGACCCCGAGCACCTCGCGGCTCGTGCAGGCCGAGCCGGGCCCGACGCCGACCAGCAGGCCGGAGATGCCGGTCTGGAGCAGCTCGAGCGCCGCCGTGAACGAGACGCAGTTGCCGACGACGACCGGGATGGGTAGCTCGCGGCAGAGGTGGCTCAGGTCGAGGCTCGCCCCGCGCGTCCGGTAGCGGGCCGTGCTGACCGTCGACTGGACGACGAAGATATCCGCGCCGGCCCGCGCCGCGAGCGGCCCGAGCCGCTCGGCGAGCGCCGGCGTGGCCGAGACGGCCGCCAGCACGCCGCCGGCCTTGATCTCCCGGATCCGCCGCTCGACGAGGTCCTCGCGCAGGGGCGCGCGGTAGAGCCGCTGGATCAGCTCGGTCGCCTCCTCGCGCTGCGCGGCGGCGATCTCGCTCAACGGCCCGGCCGGGTCCTCGTGGCGGGTCTGGAGCCCTTCGAGGTTGAGGACGGCGAGCCCGCCGGCCTTGCCGAGCGCGATGGCGAAGGTCGGATCGACGACGCCGTCCATCGCCGAGGCGACGATCGGGATCCCGAGGCGATGCGGGCCGATCTGCCAGGAGACATCGGTGTCGGCGGGGTCGACGGTGACGTTCCCCGGCACCAGCGCCACGTCGTCGAAGCCGTAGGCGTGGCGGAGTCGTCGGGCAGCGCGCGGTTGCGCGACGAGGCTCGGCTGCACGTCGGACGAGCCCGGTCGGGCATCGGTCAGGCTAGTCGCCATCTTGCTCCTCCTGTCTTGTCGTCCACGCCGGCGGCACGTAGTTCGACGGTCGCCCCCTGGGCGGGGACGGCCGTTCTGTCGTGTGGAGGCGAGGCGCGCGGGGAGCTAAACAGAAACCCCGGGGGCCGGGGCCCACGGGGCTGCATGCAGGACAGCAGGACGAGATCGTCCACACTCGCTGGTGATCGTGTACTCGCAGCAGCGCCGCGCCTCCCGAACGCTCGGTCCCTGCCAGCGTGGCCCACTGGCTACCGTTGCTTCTAACTGTACGGGCCGCCCGGAGCACCGTCAAGATGTCCGGTATCACAGTCCGCCGCCGCGACTGAACGGAATCCGGATTGCTCCAGTGCGGAGCGGGGCGGGAGTGAGGGCGGGGGCTCGGATTCGGACGCACCGGGCCGGGCGGCACAGGCCTGCGCCGTCGCCCGTGGGGACGCCGGCCGCGATCCTTCAGGAATACGTGCCCCACGTGAAAGGCGTCCCGGCGACGCAGGCGGGGCGCGGGGTGCCGGTCAGTCGCCTCGGTCGGCTTGCGAGACCAGGCGCTCGATCGTGGCGCACCGCGCGTCGCGGCGCTCCAGGTCGGCGTCGACGACCGTGACGTGGCCCAGCTTGCGGCCCGGGCGTGGCGCCTTGCCGTAAAGGTGGACCCGCGCACCATCCACGGCGAGCAGGTCGTTGAGCGGGGGTGTCGTCCCCATCAGGTTCACCATCCCGCTCCATCCCGTGGGCTCGGCCGAGCCGAGCGGCAGGCCGAGCACCGCGCGCAGGTGCTGCTCGAACTGACTCGTCGTGGCCCCTTCGATCGTCCAGTGCCCGGAGTTGTGGACGCGCGGGGCCAGCTCGTTCGCCACCAGCCGCCCGTCGACGACGAACAGCTCGATGGCGAGCAAGCCGACGTAACCCACTTCGGCGAGCACGCCGGCCGCGTACCCCTCCGCCTCGGCCTGCAGGTCCGCGATGGCTCCGTCCGGACCGTCCGTCGCCGGCGCCAGGCTCAGGCGGAGGATGCCGTCGCGGTGGCGGTTCTCGACCAGCGGGTAGGCGCGCACGGCGCCGTCGCGACCGCGGACGGCCAGGATCGACAGCTCGCGCGAGAACGGCGCCCAGCCTTCGAGC